>JAJEBJ010000408.1 GCA_022822575.1 Alphaproteobacteria bacterium
CCTGATGAACACATTTGCCATCCATGACCTGATCGAACGGCTCGACGCCGCCAGAACGACAATCCTGAAACCCCTCTCCATGATCGCTATCGACGTCGGAGGCGTTCGTCACGAGGCTGTGGCCATCAATGAGGTCTCGCTGTTCCGCGAAACAAGCCAGACGGCGAAGATACGGATCCGCATCGATGAAATCGTGCGCATGGACGAACTGATGTGCGATGGCGTCATGGTCGCCACCGCCGCCGGCAGCACCGCCTACAATCTCTCCGCCCACGGGCCCATTCTTCCCATCGGATCTCACACGCTGGCCCTGACTCCGATCAGCGCCTTTCGGCCGCGTCGCTGGAGGGGCGCCATCCTGCCGGACAATTCCGGTGTCGGCTTCGAGGTTCTCGATCATGACAAGCGGCCTGTCAGCGCCGTTGCGGATTCCACCGAGGTGCGCGACGTCGTAAGGGTTGACGTCACACCAGACGAGAATCGTTCCGTGCGGCTGCTGTTCGATCCCGAACACAATCTCGAGGAACGTATTCTCAAGGAGCAGTTCATCGCATGAGCACCAGCATCGAAACGCATCCCGACGTCCGTCTGCTGCCCTGTGACATCTCGGCCTACCGCAAGGGCAACACCGGTATCGATTACATCACCACCTTCGACAGCGGTCTCCCCGGTCCCCACGTAATGGTAAATGCACTGACCCACGGCAACGAACTGTGCGGCGCTCACGCACTCACATACCTGTTCGAAAACGAGGTGCGGCCGGTCAGAGGCTGCCTCACCCTGAGCTTTGCGAATGTCGCAGCCTACGAGACATTCGATGCCGCCAATCCCTATGCATCCCGATTTGTCGACGAGGATTTCAACCGGCTGTGGGACCAGAGCACCCTGGATGGTCCGCGAACGAGCCAGGAACTGACCCGCGCCCGTGCCATGCGCGGGGTGTTCGGCGCGGTCGATCATCTCCTCGACATCCACTCGGTCGATCTGCCGCAACCCGCCATGCTGCTGGCTGGCCAGAGAACGAAGGGCCGCGCCCTGGCAGCGGCTATCGGCAAGCCACGCCATGTCGTCATGGACCGTGGACATGACGCCGGAAAGCGAGTGCGGGACTTTGCCGCGTTCGACGATCCCGAAAGCCCAAGAAGCGCCTGCCTTGTAGAGTGCGGCTACCACTTCCACACCGAGGCAACGGATATCGCCATTGAGACGTCGCTGCGTTTTCTCCGGCACTTTGGGGTTGTCTCGGACAGCTTTGCCGACACCCGCCTGCCTCAGGGAGACGATGAACCACAGGTCTTTGTCGAGGTGACCGACCCCGTCACGATCGAGACTGACGATTTCCGGTTCGTGCGCACGTTCCAGGGATTCGAGACCATCCCCGAGGAATCGACGCTGATCGCCCATGACGGCGACCACCCCGTTCGCACGCCCTACCCTGACTGCGTTCTTGTCATGCCGGCCCGCGAACCCATGCCTGGCAAGACCGCCGTGCGGCTCGGCCGGCTCGTCTAGGTTATCCTCCGCCCTTGTGGTAGACGCGATCGAAGCGCGCCAGGAACGAGGCGATCTCGCCTCCATCCATGCCATCGAAGGTCAGTTCCACCCGGCACCGCTCTAGGACAAGGCCGGCAATTCGGCGTGGCTCAAGAACGCTGGTGGTGATCACAACACTCTTTCCGGCCTCTCCGATGATGACACGTCCCTCCTCCGCTACGCACGCCATGCCCTGGGCAAGCCGTGGAAGCAGGCGATGAAACTCTCCGGGAGTGGTCGCCATATCCTTTGCGACCACGCCGGGTGTCCCATCACCCACCGGCAACCGGAGGCCAGGCGGCCAGGGTGTCACCCTCTGTGAGAACCCGTGTGTCGCGTGCTGAAGGTGGCACGAAGAAACCGTTGACCAGAACGAGGTGGCACATCTGACGCGGAACAGCGCACCGATCGAGAACCGCACCGATTGTGGTGCCTTCCTCCACTTCGAGTGGAACCGCATTTTTGCGTGCTTCGTCCGGAAGATAAGGCGCCAACGAGGCAAAGAGCTTGAAGGTAATCTGCATGTTGCTCCAGGCAAGCCAGCCACGATGAGCGAGTGTGCCGGTTCTCGGGCCCTTCGACAAGCGGTGACGGTGTCGCATTGCCCGCAGACCGGCAATCCATTAGCATCCGGCCAGCAGGATGGAGGATGCCATGGGGATCGTCACCGACATCATTCTTCCGATTGCCCTGGCGTTCATCATGTTTTCGCTGGGTCTGGGCCTCACCTTCGACGACTTTGCACGGGTAGCAAAGCGACCGAAGGATTTCTTCGCTGGCGCCTTCTCGCAGATCATACTCCTGCCGCTTGTAGCCCTGATCCTGGTCAGCCTTTGGCCGCTTTCGCCGGAGCTTGCGCTTGGCGTCATGATCATCGCCGCCGCTCCCGGCGGGGTCACATCCAATCTCCTGACCTCCTTCGCCCGAGGCGACGTGGCCCTGTCGATTTCACTGACAGCCATCATCAGCCTCGTCAGCGTGATCACCATTCCACTGGTGGTGGTCATGTCCTACCAGCATCTCATGGGTTCCGGGGAACTTGGTGACATCTCGGTCACTGAAACGGCCATCAGCGTGTTTGTCATCGTGACCGTGCCCGTTGTGGCCGGTGTTGCCTTGCGTCGCTACGTCACGGGTCTGGCACAGGCCGTGGAACCATGGTCGCGACGCATCTCGGCGGTGCTCTTCGTTCTGGTTCTGGCCGGGGCCATCTTCCAGGAGCGTGACAACATCGTTCCCTATTTCGCGGATGCCGGCCTTGTCACCCTCGTGCTCAACGTCGTCATGATGGCGCTGGCCTACGGCCTTGCCTCTGTCGTGGCATCGGGAAAGGCGCAAAGGGTCGCCATTTCGATCGAGTGCGGCCTGCAGAACGGCACGCTTGCCATCGCTGTTGCCGTGCTGCTGTTTGGTGCCGGCCCCGTCGTCATCCCGGCGGCGGTCTACAGCCTCATCATGTTCGCCACCTCGTTGCTGTTCATCGCTTATCTGCGACGGTCACCTTGACCCCGGCGCCACACGCCCCTTAAAGGAACAATTCTCTGGATGGGTGGCCGAGTGGTTGAAGGCACCGGTCTTGAAAACCGGCAGGCGTCAATACGTCTCGTGGGTTCGAATCCCACCCCATCCGCCATTCCCGGGCCGCGTGGCACGTTCAATTCAGTCGACCGGGATTGCCTTCCCGTGAAGGAAGTGGACCTGCTGTCGCAACGCGATCAGTTGCCTCTCGCCGGAGCAGCACTTTGGGCTCACTGTCCACACGTTCCTGATCATCATGGATAGACCGGCAACAGCACGGCGGAAGGTCGGGTTGCATCGTGGAATACTCGTTGGGTGGCCTTCACGGGTACCGTGCCCAGACCGAGCGGCTGGCCCGTGTTCAGGTTCCGGTCGTAGCGGTTGAAGCAACTCGATGATATCTCGACCCGTAGCCGGTGGCCTGGTGCGAGCGCGTAACTGATCGACCAGACATCTATTTCCAGTGCATAGACCTTGCCCGATTCCATCAACGCCGGCGCGTCCATGCCATCGCGGTATCGGGTTCTCAGTATCCCATCCTGGATCAGATTGGCGCTCTCATCAGGCGCCACATCCACCAGGGCGACGGTCACATCGGTGTCCCGCGCATCGCTCGCAAAGTAGATTCGCGCCGTTATGGGACCTGTGAGTTCCAGGCCGTCGCTGAGAGGCTCGGTCGTGTACACCAACACGTCATGGCGCTCCTCGAGGTCGCGTCGATCCCCCATTTCACCAGCCAACGACCAGCAGTCGATTCCCAGAGTATCGGCGACAGGGTCTGCCGGATCGTAGACAAAGCAGTCGTGAGACTCCTCGACAGGCGGGCGGTCCCAGGAGAGCCGACCATCCCCCGATCGTGTATTGGCCCGACCCATGGAGCGCAGGTACATCGGCGTCAATCTGGTCTCGCGCGGGGGCCACGAATCGGCATCCCGCCAGATATCCTTGCCCAGCACGTAGTAACGAATCTGCCCTCGAGCACCGAAATCGGAATCCGCGTCTGCGAGATATCGATCGAAAAATGCGCAGCTTGAGTCAAAACGTGCTTCCGCCGTCCCTTCCGCGACAGGCAACAGGCCCACCCGGTGAACCAGGTCCGCCGTGCTTCGATGATCCCACGGCCCGATGATGAGATGCTGGTTACAATCCGATTGATTGCGCTCGTTCATGCGCCGCCAGTCGGCAATGGTGGGCCCCAGGTAGGTATCGAACCAACCACCTCTGTGCAGCACCGGTATCTGAATGCACTCGTAGCCGGCGAGAAGACTTCTTTCTTCCCAGAATTGTGAGGGTCGGGGGTTGGCGAGTATCTCATCGAAGTAGCTCGACGGCGCCCCGGCATGGCGACCAATGTCGGCCATTGGCAAGTGCCAGTAATCCAGGCGGGAGAGGTCCTGATAGGTCTGGTCCGCCATCGCGATCGCCCAGGTGCCCATTGTATTGAGATGTAGGCACCCGTAGCGAAACGTGCAGCTGAACCGGTCCAGGCTGATGTTGCCCGGCGCGATGCACTTGAGCGCAGGATGACCACTGACCGCACCGGCGTAGCTCGTAAAGCCATAGTACGATTGGCCCCACATCCCGACCGCGCCGTTTGTCCAGGGTTGCCTGGAAATCCACTCAATGGTGTCGTAACCGTCCGGTACTTCGTGCCGGTTCAGATTGGGCTCGAAGACGCCCTCCGAGCCCCACTTTCCTCGCACGTCCTGCACGACGGCCGCATAACCCTTGCGTGCCCAGTACTCGGCTACTTCAGGCATGTTGCACCACGCTTCGGTCTTGCCGTAAGGCAGTCGTGTCAGAACGGTCGAAAAGGGGCCGTCTCCCTCAGGCAGGTAGACATCGGTGGCGAGACAAACGCCATCCTGCATCGGGATCATCTGATCGGTGATGACCGATGCCAGAGCCGAGCGATCCTCAGTGGCACTCGGAATTCGGTCGAAGGCCGGGGGAGAACCAGAGTTGCCCAACGAGACGTTGCCCGTCGGTGCTTCCGTGTGCATCGTGCCGCTCCGTAGCTACTGGAAACGTACTCCAGTCAAGAATCCGTGACGAGAATGCCGGTGAAGACCGCATCCTCTGCAAGGAACTTCGCTGCCGCCGGAGATGACGCTCCAACAGTTCGTTTCCTGGACTCGCTGACGGCCATCTTGCGGACGCGAAGAATTAGGAGAACCATAGGAACATCTTGTGAAGGGAGGCGATCTTGGTTGAAGTAGTGCACCGGATCATCGAGGACGGCGGAGATATCCCCAACAATCCCGAACTGCCCCTGATCCTCTACAGGAACGCGCTGACGTTCACGACGGACAATCCCGACGATGATGTCCAGCGCGCTTTCCTTACCAACGGCTGGGGCAACGGATGGCAAGGCCAGGCCATCTTTTCCTATCACCACTACCACGCCGAAGCCCACGAAGTGGTGGGAATCGCCCAGGGACGCGCGGTCATTCAGTTTGGCGGACCCGACGGTCCCGTCTTCGATGTCAAGGCGGGAGATGTGGCGCTCATTCCTGCCGGCGTCGGCCACTGCCGACTCGACGACGAACCGGGCCTCTCCGTGGTCGGGGCCTATCCGCCGGGCCAGAGTCCCGACCTCAGGCGCGAGGGAGAGACCGCAAGGGATGCCATGCGCGAGGCCGTGCGGAACGTCCCCTTGCCCACGACCGATCCCGTGACCGGCACCGATGGAGCAGTGCTCGATCTCTGGCTGAAACCCGTCGATCCGTGAATCCGCTGGTTGCGTGCTTCCCGGCGACCATCGCGGACGGATGAGCACACGAGCTCATTCTGGCCCTGAACCGGGAGGTTGCTTTCTGCTACAGGAGAAGACCATCGAAGGCGCGGTCGATCTCGCCAGTATGGTCAAGTCGGGTCACCTGCCCGACCCTGCAAATGCACGGTGACGTTGCGGTACGTCCCCGACGAAGCCTCCGACCGTGGAAGCACCCGAGAGTTTCGAGGCTTGCCCGCGCATGGCTCTCCTTTGGTAACGATCGCCATGGCATCCATCCGAGGGTGTCTTGTCCGCCGCGAGGCCTGCGCCATACTGGCCGCACTCAACAACGGGCACACGAGTGACTGCCACCGCCGAACTGCCGGTCATCAAGCATCCCGTCGCACTTCCGGGATTCGAGGTAGCGGAAGCAACAGTCTCCGAAGAGGCAGTCCAGGCCTATGAGCGGGACGGCGTCGTCTGGCTCCGGGATGTCTATTGCCGGGACTGGGTGGACCTTCTTGCCGAAGGCATGGACATCGCGGTCGCGAACGCGAACGACAATGCCCTTGCGTTCAACATCGCGGCGCCGGGAGAGCCTGGCTTCTTCTTCTACGATACTTTCATGTGGCGACGTATCGAGCAGTTCCGGAGATTCTGCCTGGAGTCACACGCGCCCGACATCGCCATGCAGGTCATGCGCTCGAAGTCCCTGATCTTCTACTTTGACTTCATGCTGTTGAAGGAGCCGGGCACCAGCCGCAAGACGCCCTGGCACTATGACGAGGCCTACTGGCCCGTCACCGGCGAACAGATCTGCAATCAGTGGATCGCCATTGACCGAATCCCGGTCGAGACTGCACTGCGGTTCGTTCGCGGCTCTCACCTGATGCGCGACCAACGCTATCGATCGGTCCACTTCGATCCGAACGACGCCTATGCCCGACCCGAGGATCTGCCCGCGCCGCCCAACTGGGACTGCATCGAGGGTGATCACGAAATCGTCTACGCTCCCATGGATCCCGGTGACTGCCTCGTCTTTCACAGCAGGACCCACCACAGCGCACCCGGCAACCTCGCCACCGCAAACCGCCGCCGTGCGCTTGCGACCCACTGGATCGGCGACGACATCACCTACAACGACAAACCGATCGAGACCGATCCACCCCAACGAGGCGAGAGTCTTGTTCACGGCGGTTCCATGGAGTGCGCGCTCTTTCCGCGGGTACGATGACACGGCCGTGTAACGGCAACGGCGAAGCAACTCTCATCTGACTTTGCGTTGCCGGAACGCCGGCCGTCACGAGGGCTCGCCCTCAGGTGTGAGCACCGGCACCTCCCACAAGTTTCCGGCCTTCACGCCACGGACGAACTGCATTGCGGCAGGTCCCGGCGTTTCCTTCATCAGTCGAATGAGGTCTGGAAGGTCGCCGGAAACCGTGCCGGCAATTGTCCGGCACACGTGAGTCGTGTCGGGTATCACCGCCATTTGCCAGAACTGGGAAGTCCGGCTCCCGGAATCAGGCGGCCCCTTCCCGACTTCAGGAAGGGGCCGCCAGGTTCAGCCGATTGTCGGCAGTCTACAACCCGAGGCGCGCAATGGTTTCGTTGCTCGGGACACCGTCCGGCGTCCAGCCGCGAACCTCGTAGTACTCCGGCAGCATGGTCTCGAGACCGTTGACCTTCCCTTCGGCGGGGCCGGTCTTCGCCGCATCCTTGAGGAGACGTGGCGGCAGATTGTCATCGGCACCGGTGAAACCGGCGGCGATGTTGAACTGCCGCTCAAGGTTCCAGATCCTCTCACCTGTCTCGAGAAGGCGTTCTGCGGTCCACTCTCCGTCGCAGGCTGCATCCACCTGTGGCGCGAAGTCCTCGAGGGTCCAGGCGAATGTCGTAAAGACACACATGCCGGTCGAGTCGACCGCCGCCGTGGCATCCTGGAAGGCGCGCACCAGACCCGCCTTGCCATCGGCCACCAGGGGATCGGTCTTCTCGGGGATGCCGAGGATTTCCGACGCCACCGTGTAGCTTCTGAGATGGCAGGCGCCGCGGTTGGACGTGGCATAAGTCAGTCCCATGCCCTGGATTCCGCGGCTGTCATAGGCCGGGAACTCCTGGCCCTTGACGGACATCGAAAGTTCGGGCCTGCCGTGTTTCTCGCACAGCAGCTTCGAACCAAGACCGATCTCGGCGCCAAAACCCTCACCCTTGCCGGTCAGTTCCGCCACCTTGCAGAGCGCCTCGGCATTGCCGAAGTTGAGTTCGATTCCATCGGTGTCATCGGTGGAGATCACACCTTCCTCGAACAGTTCCATGGCGGAACCGACCGTGGCGCCGAACGAAATGGGATCGAGCCCCTGTTCGTTGCAGATGAAGTTGGCGAATGTGAGTGCTTCCAGATCGTCAACACCGGTGGCTGCGCCCAGGGCCCAGGCAGCCTCATATTCGAGACCACCCGAGATGATCTGGTACTCGGGCCGTTCGGCAACCGAAAAGTGAGTCCGGTCGATCTCGGAGACCCGGCCACAGGCAATGGTGCAGCCGAAGCAGGCCGCGTTGGTGACAAGGTTCTTCTTGCCATCCGTCTCCCGCACCTCGGCCATGGCCTCCGCCGAAATGTTGTTGGCGCCCTCGAACTGGACATCACGGTGATTGCGCGTCGGCAGGGCTCCAGTCTCGTTGATCACGTTCATGAGAACCTGGGTTCCCATGGCAGGCAGCCCCTGCCCGGTGACCGGGTTGTCGGCAAGCACCTTCTTGGCCGCGGCGGTCGCTTCCATGAAGCGGCGTGGGTCCTTGACGCTGACGCCCAGTGTGCCGCGGATCGCAACCGCCTTGAGGTTCTTGGAACCCATCACCGTACCCACGCCCGAACGGCCTGCCGCCCGGTGCATGTCGTTCACGACACAGGCGTACTTGACGCCCTTTTCGCCCGAGACGCCGATCGAAGCGACCCGGATCAGTGGATCTCCATGGTCGTGCTTGATGGCTTCTTCGGTATCCCAGACCGATGTTCCCCAGTGCTTCGAGGCATCGACAAGACGGGCAGCCCCGTCAAGCACCAGGAGGTAGACCGGTGTCGGCGACTTGCCTTCGAAAATGATCATGTCCCAGCCGGCATTCTTCATCTCGTTGCCGAAGAATCCACCGGAATTGGAACAGGCGATGGCGCCTGTCAGGGCGCCCTTGGTCACCACTGAATAGCGGCCCGCCGTCGACGCGCAGGTCCCGGTCAGGGGGCCTGTCGTCATGATGAGCTTGTTCTCCGGCGACAGGGGGTCGACCTTGGGATCGATCTCCTCGGAGAGATACTTGGTCGCAAGACCGCGCTGACCGAGGTAGGCCTGCGCCCACTCCATGTTGAGAGGCTCACTCTCGCAGGTGCCTTCAGAAAGGTTGACCCGCAGTAACTTTCCAGCCCATGCCATTGTGCGTTCCTCCCCTAGGCCTGCGCCGCAGCGTCGGCCACGGCGGCCGAGGCGCGCATCTTGTCAAGACCGGTCCAGTTGGCATCAACATAGGTGATGGCTTCGGTTGGACACGCCTTGGCGCATTCCGGATCGCCACCACACAGATCGCACTTGATCACCTTGCCGGTCGACTGGTTGTAGTTGATGGTGCCGAACGGGCACGCGATTGTGCATACCTTGCAGCCGACACACAGAGCGTCGCTCACCACCTTGGCTCCGGTATCGCGGTCAACCGAAATGGCGTTTGTCGGGCAGGCCTCGGCGCACCAGGCCTCATCACACTGCGTACAGGTATAGGGAACGAAGCGTCCCTTCCCTTCGAAGTTGAAGACCTTGATCCTCGATTTGGAAGGGTTGAACGCCCCTTCATTGTCAAGCGAACAGGCCAGTTCGCACTGAAGGCAGCCTGTACACTTGTTCGGATCGATGGACAGAGATTTCTGCATCAATTGAGCCTCCCATGAGCCGATACCGAAACACCAGGAAACGGTAACGCCCTGGCAGGGGAACTGCAAATACAATCATCTACTTGCAACTCGGAACTATTCCTAATTGGAGTCCTGGGTACCAACCATGTCATCTGCGGCGGCGTGTTGTGCCCGGAACCAGGGGACGCGTCTCGACAGCACTGCATGAGACGACACCGTCGGGCGACTGGTCGTAGGCGTGGAGCATGTCGAGAAGTGCCCTTGCGGTGTCGTGATCGGGGGACATCCTGGTTGCCAGCAGCGGTGGCTTGCCTCGTTGCATCGCCACCGCATTGCAGGCATCAGGACAATGGGTGAGGCACACGATCGGATGAATGCGCTCCCTTTCCCCGGGCGATGCAATGGCGCGGGCAATGTCGTGGAGTCGCTTTCCCGGAAGGTCGTCACCGTCCGGCATGGCATCGAGCGCTCTCCAGCGGCAGGTCACGCAGATGCGCAGACTCGCCGCTCGGACACCTCTCGATCCACGTTTGCGCATGGTGCCAGTCTCCGCGTGATCGTCATCGGACGCGGTTTTGACACAATCCGCCTCGCTGCGATAGTTGGGACAACAAATCGGGAGATCAGCCATGACGAGGCGTGCTGTCGTCGCCATGATGGAACACGAAACCAACACCTTCTCACCGGTGCCGACGCCGCTTTCCCGCTTCGGCTCGCCTGACGTTCCGACGGGCCCGGAAGTTTATCGGCGCTTCAAGGGAACCGGGACCGGAATTGGCGCCTTCCTTGACGTCGCCGATGAGGCCGGCATGGAAGTTGTCACACCAATCGCCGGCAACGCCGCCCCTTCAGGCCCGGTCGAGAAACACGCCTACAGCGTGATGTGCGACGCCATCCTGGAAGCCGTTCAGGCCGGCTGCGACGTCTGTTTCCTCGATCTCCACGGGGCCATGGTCACCGAAACGACCGATGATGGTGAGGGCGGTCTTCTGAAACGCATCCGTAGTATCGCTCCGGATCTTCCCATTGCCATCAGTCTCGACCTTCACGCCAACATCACACCTGAAATCGTCGACAACACGGACGTGATTGTCGGCTACAAGACCTATCCGCATCTCGACATGTACGAGGCCGGCCATCACGCCGGGCGCATCATGGTGGACGCCCTCGACAGGCGGGTGACCCCGGTGATGGCATGGGGACAGCGCCCCATTCTCGCCCAGACCCTGCGCATGGGGCATGACGATGAACCCATGGGATCGATGATCGCCATGGCCCGCCAGGCCGAAGAGGCCGGACTGCTTGCCGTGAGCGTCTTCGGCGGCTTTCCCCTGGCCGACTTCCACAACGCCGGGCTCTCCGTCGTGACGGTGGCCGATGGCGACCGTGGCGAGGCTCAGGCGACCGCCGAGCGCCTGCTCGGAGAAGCGTGGCGGCGCCGCGAAGAGTGGCTTTTCGAGGCCGAACCACTGGAGCACACCGTGGCCCGTGCCGGACAGATGGAGGAAGGCCCGGTCATTCTCCTCGATCATGCCGACAATGCCGCTTCCGGCGGAACACAGGATACGGTCGCCGTCCTGCGGGAGGTCATGCGCCAGGGGCTTGAGAATGTCGCCATGTTCGGCATCTGCGACGAAGCGGCAATCGATGCCATGACAGCGGCCGGAGTCGGCAGCGAGGTCACGGTCGAGCTTGGCGGCAAGATCGACATGCCCGAAATCGGCAGAGTGGGAGAACCGCTCGTCGTGACGGGGAAGGTCCGCTCCCTCACCGATGGCGATTTCACCGTCACGGTGCCGATGGGCCGCGGAACGACGATGTCCATGGGACGATCCGGCGTTCTCCAGACCGGCAACGTCGAGATCGTCGTCGTCTCGCGCCAGACAGAGCCCTACGATCCGGGATGCCTGCGCAGCGTCGGGATCGAGCCCCTCCACAAGCGCTACATCATCCTCAAGTCACGCATCCACTTCCGGGCAGGATTCAGCGACATCGCCACCGCCGAAGTTCCCTGCAACGGTGTCGGCGTGACGAGCAGCGACAACAGTCTCTTCACTTTCCGCAAGGTGCGACGCCCCATTTTCCCCCTCGACCCTGACTGCCCTGAAAGGCCCAACTACGCCTGACGGTTAGAGCCGAGAAACCATGTGCGCGTACATTCAAGTGACAAATGTACGCTTCAGGGCAGCTCCTGTACTCGGGCTGGCATATC
>JAJEBJ010000071.1 GCA_022822575.1 Alphaproteobacteria bacterium
CGGGCGGCTCCGAGGCCGTGGAATCGGCGATCAAGATCGCCCGGCAGGCCCAGGCGATGCGCGGGTTTCAGGGTCGTCACAAGATCATCGCACGGCGTGGCTCCTATCACGGCATGACCCTGGGCGCGATGAGCCTCACCGCGTCGCGTGTCGAGAAGTTCCATGGACCCTTCATGTACGGCGTCAGCCACGTGCCCTCACCCAACCGCTACCACAACGATTTCGGTCTTGCGGGCGAGGACGGGGACCTCATGTGCGCCCGATATGTGGAGCAGGAAATCCAGCACCAGGGGCCGGAAACCGTCGCCGCGGTGATCGGCGAACCGGTCTCGGTCTCCAACGGCAACCACGTGCCGTCGCCCCGCTACTGGCAGATGCTTCGCGATATCTGCGACCGGTACGGCGTCTTCCTGATCATGGACGAGGCGATCAACGGCTTCGGCCGGACCGGCAAGATGTTTGCCGCCGAGCACTTCGGTGTCGTGCCCGACATGATGGTCATCGCCAAGGGCTTTTCGAGCGGCTATGCGCCGATCGGTGGTGTGATCGTGCGCGGGGAGGTCTTCGAGGGGTTTACCGGAGACGGCAAGCCGATCGAGCACCTGCTCACATTCGGCGGCCACGCGGTGGCGTCGGCTGCCGCCCTGCGGAACATCCAGATCATCGAGGACGAGGATCTCGTTGAACGCAGCGCCAGGAGCGGCGCCTATCTCATGGAGGGCCTGCACACCCTTGAGTCCCATCCCACCGTCGGCGATGTCCGCGGCATCGGCCTGATGTGCAGCGTCGAACTGGTGAAGAACAGGGAGACAAGGGAGTCCTGGGGCTGGACCCACGCCTTCACGAAGGACCTTGCGGGGCGCATCCGCGACCGCGGTCTGCTGACCCGGGTCTGGGGTGTCCTTCATCTCGGTCCGCCGCTGGTCATCACCAGGGACGAGATCGATTCCATCATCTCAATCATCGACGAGAGCCTCACCGAGACAGAGAACCGGTTCGCCTCCGAAATCGCCTGACACTTCCCGGATCCACGTCAGGACGGCCCATCCTCCTTGCCCACCGCCGCCGCTTCCTGTTCACACCAGGCTTCGTCGCCTATTGCGTTCGGAGCGGGTTGCTCGTCCATGGTCGCAATGGTGGCCAGTGTCCTTCGCAGGGATACGAAACGAGCCGCCGGTTGCGCTCAAGGGCACATGACGTGCGGCGTTCCGTGGACGTCGCCACTACTGTAGGGTTGTGCTGCCGGTGCACGGTGTGTCTGCGCCTGAGCGACAGGAAGAAAGGACTTGATCATGGCCCAACACGGACTCCCGGAGACGATGCATGAGGTGGAGAAGGCGGCGGCGCGTCACCTCTGGTTCCACGGCGCGGAAGAGAACTGGGAAGAGCTGACCGAGCAGGAGGGCATGCGGGTGTTTGCCCGCGGCGAGGGATCGACGCTCTGGGACGTGCGCGGCCGGGCCTATCTTGACGGCCTCTCCGGACTCTTCGTCGTCAACGCCGGCCACGGCCGGCGGGAGATTGGCGAGGTCATGGCCGAACAGGCCGGACGCGTCGCCTACACGGCCGCGTCGACCTTCAGCAACGATCAGGCGGTCCGCCTTGCCAGCAAGCTCTCCGATATCACGCCAGGCGACCTGTCGCGCGTCTTCCTTGTCTCGGGCGGTTCCGAGGCCGTGGAAACTGCGATCAAGATCGCGCGCCAGGCCCAGGCCATGCGCGGGTTCCCGAGGCGCTACAAGATCATCGCCCGGCGCGGTTCCTACCACGGCATGACCCACGGCGCGATGAGTCTCACCGCGTCGCGTGTCGAGAAGTACCATGGCCCCTTCATGTACGGCGTCAGTCACGTTCCCTCGCCCAACCATTACCGCAACGACTTTGGTCTGACGGGTGAGGACGGGGACCTCATGTGCGCGCGCTATGTCGAGCAGGAAATCGAGAACCAGGGACCGGAGACCGTTGCCGCGGTGATCGGCGAGCCGGTGTCGACCTCCAACGGCAACCACGTGCCGTCACCCCGCTACTGGCAGATGCTGCGCGACATCTGCGACCGCCACGGCGTCTTCCTGATCATGGACGAGGTGATCAACGGCTTCGGCCGGACCGGCAAGATGTTCGCCGCCGAGCACTTCGGCGTTGTGCCCGACCTGATGACCATCGCCAAGGGCCTGTCGAGCGGGTATGCGCCGATAGCCGGCGTGATGGCGCGCGAGGAGGTCTTCGAGGGGTTCACCGGGGAAGGAAAGCCCATCGAGCACCTGCTCACATTCGGCGGGCACGCGGTGGCCTCCGCCGCCGCACTGCGGAACATCCGGATCATCGAGGACGAGAATCTCGTGGAGCGCAGCGCCCAGAGCGGCGCCTACCTCATGGAGGGTTTGCAAACCCTTGAATCTCATCCCACGGTTGGTGACGTGCGCGGCATCGGGCTGATGTGCTGCGTCGACCTCGTGAAGGACAGGACGACACGCAAGGCGTGGGGCGCGACCCACGCCTTCACGAAGGACCTCGCGGCGCGCATCCGCGACCGCGGTCTGCTGACCCGGGTCTGGGGCGAAATCCATCTTGGTCCGCCGCTGGTCATCACCAGGGACGAGATTGATTCCATCGTCGGGATCATCGACGAGAGCCTCACCGAGACGGAGGACCGGTTCGCCTCGGAGATTGCCTGACGCCCTTCGGAACCAAATCAGATCGGATGCCCACCCTTGCCGCGTGGGCAATCCTCCCCAGGGAGTGACGGCAATTCTCTGAAGATCGGGTGGACACGCGCCCTTTCGCGCCTTACGAACCCCTCTTGCGTCTCCGGCGGACCCATGGCGCAACAGGGAGGAACCAGACCCAACGATGAAGAGACCTCTCGTCGGCGTCATCGGCTCCAGGCATCTCTTCGGTGATCACTACGTGACCCAGATGACCGGGGAGAAGAACCTTGCCGCCGTGGCGGAGGTTGCCGGCGCCCTGCCGTTGATGTTCGCCGGAGCACCCGACATCACCGATGTGGCCGCGCTGGTTGACGCCGTTGACGGAATCCTGCTTACCGGCGCCCGCGCCAACGTTCATCCTTCCTGTTTCAATGTCGATCCTCACCCGAGCCACGAACCCTACGACCGGGAACGGGACACGGTGGCGCTCGCCGTGGCGGAGGCCTGTGTTGCCAGGGGCGTGCCGATCTTCGGCCTGTGCCGTGGCATCCAGGAACTCGGCGTGGCCTTCGGGAGCGTTCTTCACCCCGAAACCGGCGATCTGCCAGGGCGCTTGAATCACCGGGCTCCCAGGCTGGAGAACGGAGAGGTCCATCCCGACCCGGGAGTCGTGTTTGCGGACAGGCACGAAGTCCGCTTCACACCGGGAGGCGTGTTCGAGGAGATCCTTGGCAGTCGGACCATACGCGTCAATTCGCTCCATGGTCAGTGCATTGTGGAGCCGGGGGACCGCGTGATCGTCGAGGGCGTGGCGGAGGACGACACCATCGAGGCCATTCGCATTGCCGACGCCCCGGCGTTTGCCCTGGGAGTGCAGTGGCACGCCGAGTACGACCCGGAGACCAATCCCGTCAACCGGGCTCTCTTCGAAGCATTCGGTCAGGCAATGCGGGACCACCAGCGACCGTAGCGTCCCGAGATCCTCTCGGGGTTTGCACCACCCAATACGCTCCGGGATGGCGGGCAGCCGGCCTGCTCGACTGCCGGCTGCCTGTCCAGGCGGTCTTTCCTTGTCGTGTCATGTCGACCGCAGGTGCATGGGCCGCCGCCCTGCGTTGTCAAAGTGTGCGGAGGAAGTTTGACAGCGAAGAAACGGATGGCGCATGAAACAATGATCGAGACAAGGGAGATGGAACGGTGAGACGATTCGAGGGACGCGTGGCGATCGTGACCGGTGCGGCAAGCGGGATCGGCGCAGCCGCAGCCGCCAGGCTTGCCAGCGAAGGGGCCACCACTGTCTTTGTGGACATCGACGAGAGCGGCGCTGCTGCCAAGGCGGGCGAGGCCGGAGGAGCCAGCCTGGCCCTCCCGTACGACATCGCCGAACCGGACTCGGTCGCGGCCCTGCACCGGGAAGTGCTGGAAAGATGCGGCAAGATCGACGTTCTCGTGAATGCCGCCGCCCAGGTGCCGTTCGTCGCCTGGGACGATCTCACCTTCGAGGAGTGGCGGCGCGTGCTGCGTGTCAATCTCGACGGGCTCTACCTCATGTGCCGTGCCTCGTCTGACGCCATGCGCCGGAACGGCTACGGCCGGATCGTCTCGGTCAGCTCCAATTCAATCTTTGCCGGGACGCCGAACATGGCGCACTACGTTGCCTCCAAGGGTGGCGTGCTGACGTTCTCGCGGGCCCTTGCGACCGAACTGGGCGCGGCGAAGATCACCGTCAACTGCGTGTGCCCCGGCCTCACCGACACCGAAGGCGTGCGCAAGACCGATCATGTCAACGCCTTCGAGTTCGTCGACATGCTGCAGGCGATCAAGGGGCGCGGGGTGCCCGGGGACATCGTCCCGGCCATCGCTTTCCTTGCGTCCGAAGAGGCGCACTGGATCACCGGCCAGGCCCTGACGGCGGACGCCGGCATGGTGCGCTGGTAGGAAGCAGGCGATCCCGTCACGGAGCACTGCAGGCGAGGCGGTCCCCGTCGGCTGAACAGATGAACGTCCGGTCGTGGCCTCCAGCCGCGGCAAGATCGGTGTTGGCGACACTCCGGCTCCAGTCCTCGTCCATGCCGCAGAGCAGGTTTTCCAGCATCATCGGGCCTGTGTCATGGTGTGCCATCGCGAGACCGCCGTCCGCCGTGCGGGCGAGGGTGAAACGGTAGGTGTCGCCGGCGGCGATGACCGGAAGATCCACGGTCACGAAGTGCGCCAGCACGGCAACGCAGCGGATATCGGCGGCCGTGACGTTGGTGAGCGCGATACGAATGCCGTCGTCATGTCGGCACGCCGCGAGTGCGTATATCATGACGAGCGCGACAATGACGTGACGGGGAATGGACATGACGGCGATGAAACCTCCGGTTGTGACATTGAGCGCCGGGCCGGTGCAGAGCTACCCCAATGTGCTTCAGGCCCTGGCGCGGCCGATCGGCTACGATTTCGATCCTGCGTTCCAGGCCTTCTACGAGGAGACCGCGCTCAAGTGCGCTCGCGCCATGCGCCAGGACGAGCCGGCCCTCATCCTGCAGGCCGAACCGGCGGTGGCCATCGAGGCTGCGGCCGCCTCGCTGATCTCGGCCGACGATGTCGTGCTCAACCTCGCGTCGGGCGTCTACGGCAAGGGTTTCGGCTACTGGTCCGCGCGCTATCACAAGTCGATGGTCGAGATCGAGGTGCCGTTCAACGACGCCATCAGCCCGGCGGCTGTCGAGGCGGCGCTCCGAGACCACCCGGAGATCTCGGTGGTCTCCGTCGTCCATCACGACACACCGTCGGGCACCCTCAACCCGATCGTCGACATCGGCCGCCTGGTGGCCGATCACGGGGCGCTTCTCATCGTCGATGCGGTGTCTTCGTTCGGCGGCATGGACATCCACCCCGGGGACTGTCACGCGGACATCTTCATCACGGGCCCGGGAAAGTGCCTGGGCGGCACGCCGGGCATCACGTTCGTCGCGGTCTCTGAGGCGGCCTGGGAGCACATGGAAGGCAATTCCGCCGCGCCGCGCGCCTCGGCGCTGAGCTACCTTGACTGGCGGAACGCATGGAGCCGTTCGGCGCCCTTCCCGTTCACGCCTTCCACGGCCGAGGTCTGCGGGCTGGCGGAGGCCGTGGACCACTACTTTCGCGAGGGTCCGGAAGAGGTCTGGCGGCGCCACGCTCTCACCGCCCGCGCCTGCCGCGAAGGACTGAAGGCCTGCGGTGCGGCACTGTGGGCGGCCCGCGAGGAGATCGCGTCGCCCTCGACCACGGCCATCGAGGTTCCCGATGGCCTCAGGGACACCGACATCTTCGATGTCGCGCGGCGGGACTATGGCGTGGTCTTTTCTCTTGGCCGGGGCGCGACCGCCGGCAAACTCCTGCGCATCGGCCACATGGGCCCGACGGCGGAACCGGCCTATGCCTTCATCGCCGTGGCGGCCATGGCAGGCGCCTTGCGCAAGCTCGGTTTCCCCGCCGACGTCGGCAAGGGGATAGAGGCGGCTCTCGCCGTGATCGACAATCAGGAGTAGTAGCCGTCGGGCGCCTTCACGTAGTCGACGAAGCTCTCCGGATCGTGGGAGTAGAAGAGTTCCGCGTCATGGGTCTCTGCCAGGTCCTTCAGGCGCTGCATGGACTGCAGGCTCGCCGTCGGATCGAGGTGGAAACTCGAGATGCACATCAGGTCCATGTTCTTCTGGCTGTAGCAGGCGTCGGCGGTGAAGAGCATGGGCCGCCGGTTGGCCAGTTCGACCATCATCGAGTAGTGGCCCGCAGTGTGGCCGGGAGTCTCGAAGAGCCACAGGCCCTTGGCGATTTCCTGATCACCGGTCAGGGTCTCGAATTTCGGCGTGTAGATATCGAGTTCGGGATCCCCGGAGCCACCGACCGAACTCGAGTCATCTCCGCCCTCGCCCTTCGTGAAGCCGAGATCCGAATACCCCAGGTGCTCGAAGGGCTGATGGTGCTCGCAGGCCTCGAGTTCCTTCGCATGGCACACCGTGCAGGCGGTCGAG
>JAJEBJ010000428.1 GCA_022822575.1 Alphaproteobacteria bacterium
GATATGATGATGTGCGCGGTCCCTGCCGCGATGATCTCGTGGCTCTCACACCCGAAGCGGCCGAGATCATCGGCCTTCCCCTGCGTCCCGAACGCCGGAATGCGGGGCTCCCGGAGATCGATGCCGCGATGGAACGGGCTCTTCGATGACCGACGCCAATCTCGTGCCGGAACAGCTCGCGGACGATACTGCCGACCGGCATTTCGTACCCGCTCCCTGCCAGATTGCCTGCCCGGTCGGCACGGACGCGCCATCCTACATTGCCCATATCTGGGAAGGCAGGTTTGCCGAGGCCTTCGAGGCCATCACGGCGACCAACCCCTTCAGTTCGATCTGCGGGCGCGTCTGCGATGCACCCTGCGAACCGGCGTGCCGACGTACGGCAAGCGATGGTCCCTTGCAGATCCGCAATCTCAAGCGTTTTGTCATGGAGAAGCTCGGGGCCGAGTGGGTGCCGCCGGCGGCGGAGGTCACCCGCGAAGAGAGTATCGGCATCGTTGGAGCCGGACCTGCCGGCCTGGTGGCCGCCCACGATCTTGCCGTCGCCGGATTCAAGGTTGATGTCTATGAAATGACGGACCGCCCCGGTGGTATGATGATCTGGGGCATTCCCGCGTTTCGCCTGCCTGTTGGCACCCTGCACGAGGACATGGAGAGGCTGAAGGCCCGCTGTCCCGGTCTCACCATCCACACGAATGTTGCCCTGGGCCGGGACATCACGCTGGCCGGGCTCAAGGAACGCCACGATGCGGTTGGGCTTACCATCGGTTCCTGGTGGGGCAAGACAATGGAGATCCCCGGCGAGGATGACGGCCGCGTGATCGACGGCGTCGAGTTCCTGCGCCGGGTCAATGCGGGAGAACGCCCCGAAATGCCGGCGACAGTGGTCGTCATTGGCGGCGGCGATGTCGCCATGGACGCCTGCCGCGCCGCCCTGCGCCTGCCGGGATGCGAGGAGGTCAAGGTCATCTACCGCCGTGGTCCGGAAGACATTCCGGCTCGAAAGATCGAACTCGAGGGCGCCATCGAGGAAGGCATCGAGTTCATCTACAACACGCAGCAGGTGGGGGTTCTCGCCGACAACGAGGATCACCTGAGGTTGCGCTGTGTCCGCACTGCGGCCGGCGAACCGGATGCCGATGGCCGTCGTCGACCCGTAACGGTCGAGGGATCCGAGCATGACATCACCTGTGGCATGGTCATTGCCGCGGTAGGACAGTACGGCGCCTGCGACGACCCCGCCACGCGGGATCTCATGTCCGGTGATCGCGTGCGGACCGACTGGGAAACCATGCGGACCGATGATCCTCAGGTCTTTGCCGCCGGTGACGGCGCCTTCGGGGGCTCGACCATCGTCATGGCCATGAGCCATGGCCAGCGGCTTGCCTACTACATCAAGGCGTGGCTCGATGGCATCGACGATCCTGTTCCCTATCGCACGCCGTGGCGGACGCGGCGTGTGCCGGTGGCCCAGGACCTCAAGTGGGAACTCCTGGGCCTGCACCATCCGCCGTTCCACGGCGTTGGCGACAATCCGGTTGCATTCCCGGAAATCGAGTCGACCTATACCTGGGAGGAGGCGCGCAACGAGGCGGCGAGATGCTATCGCTGCGATGCCGAGACAGGCTCGGCCGACTACTCTGTCGCCAACCGGGAAGACATCTTCCTGATGGCGAGGACGAAGCGCGACGACACTGAGCGCCAGGCCGGCATGCTGACCAAGCGCCTGCGGTCGCGTGACAATCCGTTTCCCGGGGATCGTCCGGCTACCGTCGACGACCTGGTCTTCCTGCCTGCCAATCTGTCGCGACTGGTGATCGACCCCTATCGCGAGGCCTGCAAGGTGGCGACGGACCTCGGGTTCGGGCGCATGGACGTGGCGCAGCCCTTGTTCGTGTCAGGCTTTGACAACGCACCGGCGGATGTGAAGCGAGGGGTTGGCCAGGGAATTGCGGACGCGGCGGCAGGCTACATCGGCATGCGGCCGGTCGCCGACGATGTGCCGTGGTTGCAGCTGGTGGTGGAGGGACAGATTCCGCCGCAGGAGGACGCCGCGGGCCTCATTCATGTCATCGGTCCCCGCTTCGAGGCACCGGCTGAGATCCGAAGGTTCCGTGAGAGCCAGATCCTCGGCCTTGCGGTATCCCACAGGAGCGCTCTCGAGGATGCCATCCGTTTCGCCCTCGATCAGGATCTCGACGTCCTGCTCGTCAACGGCAACACCGCCACCGGGCGCGACTGGCCGGAACTCACCGGCGCCCCTGATCTCACGCTGATGCGCGACACCATCGCTTGCCTGCGTCAGCTCAACATGGAAGAGGAAATCGACATCCTCTGGTTCGGCGGTCTGCGTTCCGGCACGGATGCCGCCAAGCTCATCGCCATGGGCGCAAAGTCGCTGGTCTTCGGCATGACGGTGGCCCTGGCCGCCGGAGCCGAGTTTGACGAGTTCCACCGGCTTCGGTTCGCCCCGGACATCACGGTCGACGAATGCTCGCGGGCGGTTGCCAATATCCTCAAGTCCGCGGTGGGCGAGGCGTCGATGATGGCCCGCTGCACCGGCAAGACCAATCTCCACAACCTGGAGCCCGAGGACCTGCGCGCCCTCACACTCGCCACCGCCGAAGCCACCGGACTGGTCCTCGCCGGACACACGTACTGACACGCCCGCTTTCGGGATCTTGTGGCGCGGCCCTCGATTGGTTCAGCGTTGAATTCCGTCCCCACCTGGCGACAGGCCTGCTGTCAGGTTCTCGTGGCGGGGCTGAGATCGACGACCTTGGGGTCGTGCCCGCAGGCCGCAAGGAAGCGCAGGAGATCTCGGGGACGGAGCGCCGTCGTCCGGTCGTTGACGAGGGGATGCAGGTTGACGAGATCCGCTCCCATGATCGCGCGATCGATGAAGACACCGATCTGCTCGCCGGTTTCATTGATGAGCGCAAGGGGCGTCACCGCCCCCGGCTCGACGCCGAGTATGTCGCGCACCCTTTCGGGGCGGGCGAAGCTCAGGCGTGCCGAACCGATCAGTCCGGCAAGGGCCTTGAGGTCGAGCTCGCGTGATTCCTCGACCACGGTGAGCCACAGCCGTGCCTTCTTGTCCTTGAAGAACAGTGTCTTGCAGTGAATTCCCGGAAGACCGCCACGCAACGCGCGGTTGTCGGCCACGGTGTGCACGGGTCGATGTTCATGGGTCGTACACGGGATGCCGAGCTCCTCAAGCCTGGCGATAAGGTCGCCGGGTGTCGCCTTGCCCGGCATCGTCGTCGTCGGTCGGTTCATGGGCGATGTCATCCGGTCAGATGGTGCAACGAGGTAGCGGCTTTCCGGCCGTCGTCAAATGTCCTACACTTCCGGAGGCCTGACGCAAGGGCGCTTGAGCCCTTGTCCATCATTTCTGGGAGGATCCAGGGAGATGTCTGATCAACTAGCTTCGCTTACGGTCATCTTCACGGAATTCTACTACTGGGTCACTGTCGTCATCATGTTCCTGATCCACGTAGGGTTCTGTGTCTACGAGGTCGGCGCGTCGCGCCGCAAAAATCTGCAACACACGTTGATGAAGAACACGATGCTGATCCCGCTGGTCACCATCACCTTCTTCTATTTTGGATGGTGGATCTATTTCGCCTTCCCCCACTTCCCGCTGATGGGCGGATTTCTTGATGCGCCCTTCGCCGTGCCGTGGTCCGAACTCATGGGCACCCACATGGGTGGTGCGGTCACCGTCCAGGCTGGGAGCCTGACGGCGGACGACACCATGTTCTGGTCCCGCATCAACGGGGTCTTCTGGGCAGCGTTCCTGCTGTTCTCGTGGACCACCGCGTCCATTGTCTCCGGTGCCGTCATCGAACGCATCAAGACCCAGGCGTTCCTGCTCGCGGTCGTTCTTGTCGGTTCGGTGACATGGATCATCGATGCCGCCTGGGGCTGGAGCTGGAATGGCTGGATGGTGCAGCTGTGGGGCTATCACGATGCCTACGCATCCTCGGTGGTGCACGGCATTGCCGGTGGTTCGGCGCTGGGCATCCTGGTCGTGCTGGGACCCAGACTCGGAAAGTTCGCGGCCGATGGCACACCTCGCAACATACCCCAGAACAACCCTTGGCTCGTCACGGTCGGGCTGTTCCTGATCTACACCGGGTTCTGGGGGTTCTATGCCGCGTGCAACATTCCCATCATCGACTACACCGCTGATGTCATGGGAGCCGAGGGAGATCCCTTCTTTACGGCGACCAATATCTACCTGACACCCACATCGCTTTCCGCGATTACCTTCAACTTCCTGATGTCGCTCTCGGGCGGTCTCCTGGCGGGCTATCTGGTCTCGAGGGGCC
>JAJEBJ010000443.1 GCA_022822575.1 Alphaproteobacteria bacterium
AGGAAGGCGCGAGGGTCTTCCATGGCAAAGGCCCGCACGTCCAGGTCCTCCAGTGACAGACACGGATGCTGTGGGAAGTGGGTGCGGCACAACGTGGTCTTTCCACTCTGCCGGGGTCCGGTCAGCGTAATGGACAGCCAGGTCTGTGCTGCCTTCATCAGCCTCGGTGTGATGTCACGGGCAATCATGACGCCGAGAGTATCAAGTTTGTCGACTAAATCAAGATTTGCTTTTGAATCTGCCGAAGCCGTTGAAGAGACCCGCGCCGTCGACATGACGACCTTTCCACAGCCGGGGATTGCCGTTCGGTCTCGACCCGGCCTGGACAGCAAGCGATGGATCTCGCAGGAATGCGCTTTGGTGAGCTTCCATCCGTCGATTGGGGCGTGAGCGACGGAGACTAGCGGGGATGCGCCGCCCGCACGCTGACCGCTATGTTGCCCATGCGAGGCTGACCGGTGTAGCGATCGACGCCGTCGTCGACACGGAGCAGACGGCCGGAATTCGTGCCCCACTCGCGGACCTGCTCGTCCTGTTCCTCCGGGAGGCCGCCATACGTCGGGGCCATGGACACGACGCCGGCTCGAAGATCTGCATCAGGTTGCACGATGCTCCGGATCGACCCGTGCTCGGAGTGGATCTCGACCAGGTCCCCCGCAGCGAGTCCCGCGCGATCGAGATCGTCGGGGTGCATGAAGGCCGGATTGTAGGGCCATTTGCGACGCAGTCCTTCGAGGTCCTGACCATTCGAGTTGTAGGTGCGGAGCAGGCGTCCGTTGATGAGGCGATAGGGGTAGCGCTCTTCAGCATCACCGTGTTCAGGTTCGTTGAAACAGGCCGCTGCTTGCCCAAGATCCGCCAGCATTTCGGCGTTGGCGACGTCGAGGCGCCCGGTCCAGCCAGGCTCGCGGCCTGTTACCACCATCGACTCGTTGCGGAAGATGGCGCCGTGGGGATGTTTCCTCACTTCGGAGAGCGGTATTCGCGCATCACGCGTCAGAATCTCGAAGAGTTCGTCGGTGCTCGGTCGCGACTCCATGTCGAGATCAACCTTGCCCCGGCCGGATGATGTCCCCGGTGCGGCGGCAGGTTCGATCGCGAGCGACAGTCCCATCCGCTGCGCCAGTGCATGGAAGAACTCCCAATCCTCCACGACATCCGCCCCTTCGGGAGGCTCCACAATGGGTGGCGTGTACTGCGCGTAGGCGTCCTTGTACCCCATTCCGGCGGCGTAGAAGCCAAACAGCTCCTGGGACAGGGTCATGCCTGCCATCTCGAGCGGAAGCTTCGGTGCAATCACGTAGTCTGCGAGGCGCGCCGTCGCGGAGAACTTGATGTCGATCTGCACCAGCAGATCGATTGCCTTGAGCGCGCGCACGTTGAGGTCCTGATCGGGAATGGTGAGGGCGGGGTTGCCGGCGATGCTGAGGAGGGCGCGTATCTGACCGTCGCCCTCGAGAAGGATTTCCTCGGCCAGGGCGGAGGCCTGCAGCCCGCCGTCGCAATTGGCGATATCGCGCACCCGCAACTGCGGACCATAGCCGTAGCCGCGGCGGTGCGG
The DNA here is from genome assembly GCA_022822575.1 of Alphaproteobacteria bacterium. Lineage (GTDB taxonomy): Bacteria > Pseudomonadota > Alphaproteobacteria > SP197 > SP197 > SP197. Next base: position 1,562 of record JAJEBJ010000443.1, read on the forward strand.
CGCCTCCGCCTGGGCGATCGCGGAAAAGGGAGCCGTCAAGGTTCCTGTATGCGTCACGGGATCGCCCGCGCGGCTCCACTGCCCGCAGATCGTGTTGAGGGAAAGCACCAGATACTCGAAGAGCGTGCCTTGTCCGTTGAAGCTCGGAGCTGTGCCCGCGGTGGCGACGCCGCGGCCCGCCGCAAAGATTCGCGCCGCCTCCAGCAGATCGGCGAGTGGGACATCCGCCAGCTTCGCGACGGGCTCGGGCTCGAAGGGCGTGACAGCCGCCCGCAAGGCCTCGTGCCCGGTCACGTTCTCCTCGACAAACGCCGCGTCATGCAGTTCCTCGCGCAAGATCACGTTCAGCATCGCCGCGACCAGGGAGAGGTCATGGCCGGGTCGGCACTGCAGATGGAGATGCGCGCGTCGGGCCGTCTCGGTCCGGCGCGGGTCGATCACGATGAGGCGCATGCCACGAGCAATGGCGGTGGTCAGCTCGCGGCCCGGATTCGCGATCGGCAGACCCATCTGGAAGGAGACGAGCGGATTGGCGCCGATCAGGAGGGTGACGTCCCGTGTCTCGAAGGCCGGAGACGGCGCCTGCCAACGTCCATGCAACGCCTGGGCGACGGCCTTGCCCGGTTGGTCAATGGAGTTCGCATCGAACACCAGTGACGCTCCCAACGCCTCCATGAAGGCAAGTGCGACCGGCACGGTCGCGGGATTCACGATGCTGTAGGTGCCCCGATAAAGCGCAACCGAGCGCGGTCCGTGCCGGGCCACGATCTCGCTCAGTCTCTCGGCGATTTCCTCGACTGCATGGGAGAACGGGATCGAGCGAAACGTCCCGTCAGGCATGCGTTTCTGGCTGTGGAGCAGCCGCCCCGGGTGGTTCCACTGTTCGGGCATTTGCTGCCCCTTGATGCAGCAGAAGCCCGCGTAGGCCGGATTGTCCCGATCGCCACGGACCTTCACCGGACGTCCGTTCTCGAGCTCTACCAGAACGCCGCAGCCGTTGTCGCAGAAACGGCACATCATGGGTTTCGTGGTTCTCAAACATGCCCTCCGTGGACGATCAAGGCCGTTCGCCTGCTCGATGGCAGCCGTCAAATCCTAACATTCCCACACCCCCGCGCCACAAGGCCGTGTCGGATCGCGAAGGAGAACGGTTCCGCGGTGATCATCGAAATGGCCGGCAGGAAGCAAGCCCAGGACTCGGGAGGGAGCCCCGGCCAGGGCAGCCGTCAGGGGGCGTTGTTGTCGCTGCCCGCCTCGTGTATGCCCTTGGCATGGGCATCACGCGAGCACAGGCGCAGGAGATCGAGGCGCAGCGGTCCCGCTGCGAGACGACGCGGCGGGTGGTGTCGCCGGGGCTGGAAGCCTTGC
>JAJEBJ010000297.1 GCA_022822575.1 Alphaproteobacteria bacterium
GGAGACAGCCATGGGCTGGCGCCTGCCGCCGGAGGGAGGGAAGGAACAGACCATCCGGCAGTTTGTCGCGGCGGTCACCGGCGGCGATCTCGAGAACCGCACCGGCGCCATGCTCTACAAGTCGACCAACACCGACGCTCTCGCCTGGCTGATCGAGCGAGTGAGCGGCAGACCGCTCCGCGAATGGCTGATCGAGATCGTCGAGGCCGCAGGACTGGAAGGCTGCTATCACATCACCTGCGACCGCGACGGCGTGGCGCTGATCGACGGTGGCGCCTGCCTCACCGCACGCGATCTCGCCCGCCTCACCCTGCTCTTCGCACGCGGCGGCGAGGGCGTCGATGGCCGTCGCGTGGGCGACGCTGCCTTCATCGAGGACACCAGGCGCGATCCGGGGCCGCCCATGAGCGAGCCGCGCGACTTCATCCGCTACAGCCGCCAGACCATGACCGACGGGATCTGGCTCGGCCACGGCGGCTACGGCGGCCAGTTCGCGCTCGCCAACCCCGACACGGACACGGCCGTCGTCTACTTCAGCGTTCTGGAGGACAAGGATGCCTACGATCCGGACTTCTACGCTCCGCTCATACGGACCATGGCAGAGATCGCGGCGACCTGACCCCCTCCTGGGTCACGACGCGGATGTCGGTCTCCATGTCCGTGCAGGGCTGGCAATCAAGACGGTGTTCATCGCGACTGGAATGCCGCGCTACAGTCCGGCTGGAGGCAGTGCCCTGGTCGGTCGCGCGGAGGGGGCTCACGGCTCGTGCGCTCCCCGTTCCGCCCGGGGACGCCTTCAACCGTAGACCAGTCTGGGTAGCCAGATGGTGATCTGCGGGAAGAGGACGCAGATGAAAAGGCCCACAGCCTGCAGGAGGAGGAATGGCAGGGACGAAGCGTAGATCTGCCCCATGGTCACCTGAGGCGGCGCCACGCTCTTGAGATAGAAGAGAGCGTAGCCGAAAGGCGGCGACAGGAACGACATCTGCATGTTCACCATGTAGACGACAGCAAACCACAACGCGACGTCGGCAGGATCGACGCCCGGCAGGCCAAGCATCCCGTCGAAACTGAGTGACTTCACGATCGGCAGGAAGATGGGCACGGCCAGCAGGAGAATGCCGACCCAGTCGAGGAACATGCCGAGCATCACGAGAATCATCATCATCACGAGCAGGATGCCGTAGGGGCCGAGACCCGTGCCGATGATCATGTCGGAGACGAACTGCTGACCGCCATTCACGACGTAGAAGCCGACGAACATGGTGGCTCCGAAGACGATCCAGAGCACCATGGCCGAGACTTTTACCGTTGTGACGGCCGCCGACTGCAGCGCCTCCCACGAGAGCTTGCGCTGGGTGCCGGCGACGATGAGCGCACCGAACGTGCCGATGCCTGCGGCCTCCACGGGCGTGGCGATGCCCGTGAAGATGACTCCCAGCACCAGGGCGACGAGCGTGATCGGCGCGGCCATGCCCCTGAGCAGAACAAGTTTCTCGCGCGTCGTGATGCGTTCGGAGGGATCGAGCGCCGGGCCAAGAGAGGGATTGAGGTAGCAGCGGACGGTGACGTAGGCGATGTAGAGGCTCGAGAGCAGGAGGCCCGGGATAACGGCGCCGAGGAACAGCTCGCCCACCGATTGCTGTGCGACGACGGCGAAGAGGATGGCCAGGATCGAGGGCGGAATGAGAATGCCCAGCGTGCCGCCACCCAGGATCGCACCCGAGGCCAGCCGGACGTCGTAGTTGCGCTTCAGCATGGCCGGAAGCGCGATCAGCCCCATGGTCACCTCGGTGGCCCCGATCACACCGCACATGGCGGCAAGCACGGTGGAAGCCAGGATCGCGGCGGTAGCAAGTCCGCCCTTGAGCCCGCCCAGGCACCTGTAGATGACGTCGAACATTCGCTCGATCACGCCTGCGCGTTCCAGGACCGAGGCCATGAAGATGAAGAGCGGGATAGCCGAGAGCTGGTAGTCGGTCATCAGCGGGAAGATGCGCGACGGCAGCATGTTGAGCATCGCCGCGTCGCCGAAGACGAAGAGGAAGATGCAGGCCAGACCGCCGGTCACGAAGCTGAGCGGCAGGCCCGCCAGCAGCAGCACTGCGAGCGAGCCGAACATCAGCACGGTCAGCAATTCGATACCGATGTCCCAGCCCATCTCAGCGCGCTCCGGCGGCTGGCGGACCGGTCAGGACGGCCACGTCGCGCATGACGCGCGCGACGCCCTGGAGAATGAGGAGGACGGCGCCGATCATGATGGCCGCCTTCACGGGCCAGTACTGGATTGCCCACTCGGTGAACGAGACCTCCCAGACCTGCACCGAGTCGCTGAAGAAGATGTAGCCGGTCCAGGCAAGAGCGCCCGCGAAGACGAAGAAGAAAACGGAGGTGACGAGATCCAGTGTCGCCCTGGTGCGGGGTGAGAGGTTGGCGTAGAGCACATCGACCCGCACATGGGCGTTGTCACGCAAGGCAAAGGCGCCGGCCAGCAGGTACTGCATGCCGAACATCAGGAACATGCCCTCATGCGCCCAGTTGGTCGGCGAGTTGAAGATGTAGCGGCAGACGACCTCATAGTAGTAGGCAAACACCGCGATCAGCGCCCACCAGGCCACGAAGTGGCCGACCGCGCCGTTGATCCGGCCGATCCACCGGACATAGCCGCTACCGAAGCCTGCGAATTCGGGTTCGGTGCGCGGGCGTTCGTGCTCCTCGACCTCCTCCATGAGGTAGGAAGGCGTAACCCTGCCTGGTTCCTGGTTCCGCCTGCCGCGTACGAGCCGAGGCAGCAGGAGCGCATCAGCCGCGAGTCCGAGCAGGATCAGGGCGCCCACAGTCCTGTTGATCCACAGCCAACGCCCGACGGCGGCCTCGGCATTGGCGTTGGCCTCGGCGACGGCGGCGAGCTCGGCGTTCCAGCGCTCGACCTCCTGCACCGCATCGGTCTCTCCCTCGTCCACCTTCTCCTGGGCCGTCTCCAGCTTGAACTCGGCGATCAGCCGGTCGTTGCGCGCCTCGGAGAGATCGTTTCGCGCATCGCCGGACTGGATGTTGCCCCACAGGATCAGGAGCACAAACGGAACGAAGACCCACCACCAGCGGTTCCGCAGGTAGAGCCGGTGAAGGCCCAGGAAACCACCGGCGGCCAGGAAGAGGTAGGCAACCGGAAGAGAAACGCTGAGCGGTCCGCCGGCCGCACGCTCGCGCCGCACCATGAGGAATGCGAAGCAGGGAAACAGCAGAAGCCCGGCCCAGTAGGCCCAGTGGGGCAGGACGAAGCCGATGTGAGGCATGGAGACCGTCGGGGTCCTGTCGAGGGAGGTGCCGCCCGCGGCCCGCCGCGTGAGGCGACGGGACCGCGAACGGCGGCGACGGATCGAACCTAGTGGTCGAGCATCATGCCTTCGATCTGGTCGGGCGTGACGTAACCCAGGCTGCCGGACATCATGTAGTCAAGCTGGATCTTGAAGATGCGTGCGGCCTGCGCGTCCTTGTTGGCCCAAGCGTACCAGCGCGGCACGGCGAGCTTGGTGAAGGCCTCGACGTCGTCCTGCGACAGGCGCGTGACGATCGTTCCCGCCTCCTCGAACTTCTTCCACGCTGCCTGGTCGGCCTTCTGGATCGCGGCGTGGTGCATGTCCGAATAGACGTGGACCTCCATTTCGACGAACTGCTGCATCTCGGGCGAAAGCGCGTTCCACGCATCCATCGAGACCGTGAGATCCATCAAGTCAACCGGCTGATAGAGCGACATGAAGCCCGGAGGGCCCATGGAGATGAAGTCGGTGACCTGATGGAAGCCGAGGTCGTGGTTGACGGCCGGGCCCACATAGTCGGCGACGTCAATCGTGCCCTTCTCAAGCGCCGGGAAGATCTCGCTGCCCGGAAGCAGGGTGGTCTGGGCGCCGGCCGCCTGGAAGACCTCGGCCACCATGCCGCCCGGCAGGCGCATCTTGCGGTCGCGGAAATCGTCGATCGAGCGGATCGGCACCTTCGAGTGGATGATGTTCGGGCCGTGATGGATCGGGCCGACGTAGTGCATGTCGAACGCCGCGAAGAGTTCGCGCGCGATCTCCAGCCCGCCCAGGCCATAGTAGAACACGTCCCATTCGTGCGGGTTCCTGAGACCCAGAGGATAGGAACTCAGAAACACCGAAGCCGGCATGCGGCCTGCCCAGTAGAGCGTGAACGGGTTCATGGCCTCCAGCACGCCGTTCTTCACGGCGTCGAAGAGCTGGAAATCACCCACCACGTCCTTCGCGCCGAAGGGCTCGAAGGCGAGCTCGCCACCGGTCTTCTCCACGATGGAGTTCGACCATGCCTTGAAGGTATCCAGCCCGATGCCGCCCGGCCACGATGTCTGAATGCGCCAGGTCGTGGTCTGCGCCTTGGCCGTGCCGATCCAGGGCGCGCCCAGCTGGCTCGATCCGACTGCAACGGCGGCGACGCCGCCACTCGCAGCCGCGCCCGCCAGAAGGGTGCGCCGGCTGAACTCGCGAGCCGCCTTCATCGTCCTGACTGTCTCATTGTCCTTCGTCATCGATGTGCTCTCCCTTGCATGGTTGTCTGCGTTCGCGGCACGGACTCTCTTGCACGAAAGTCCCCGCGCCGAGCGTTGATTCTTTATTGCACAAGGAGCCTCATACGGCCAGACAAAAGCGCCTCGCCGGCGGCGGTTCACGCCTTCAGACCGGTCTCGCGAAGTCCGGGCTCGCGTCCTGTCAAATTGACTGTCTCCGCAAGCCTTGGCATCCTCAATCCATGATCAACGGCGTCCTGCTTGATCTGTCCGGCGTGATCTATGAAGGCGACCATGCCTTGCCGGGGGCGGTGGATGCCGTGGCGCGCCTCAGGGCGGCCGGACTGCCGGTGCGGTTCCTGACGAACACGACGAGGTCTTCGAAGCGAGTGCTGCTCGAACGCCTCTGGTCCCTCGGGCTTGATGTCGCCGCGGACGAACTCCTTACGCCTGCGGCGGCCGCTCGCGCCTGGATCGAAGACCGCGGCCTGTCGCTCCACCTGCTGATCCATCCCGACCTGGAGGACGATTTTCGCGGCCTTGACGGGGGAAAGGGGACTGCGGTCATCGTTGGCGACGCAGGTCGCGCCTTCACCTACGACACGATGAATGGGGCGTTCCGCGCGCTGGCCGGCGGCGCCGACTTCCTCGCGCTCGCCACCAACCGGACCTTCGAGGACGAGGATGGCGAACTGAGCCTCGACGCCGGAGCCTTCGTCGCTGCCCTGGAATACGCGACGCGGCGCCAGGCGGTCGTCCTGGGCAAGCCCTCGGAGGCTTTCTTCTCGGCTGCGACCCGGAGTGCGGGCTGTCCGGCGGCCCAGGCAGCGATGGTCGGCGACGACGCCGAGATGGATGTCGCCGGCGCGCTCGCCGCAGGTCTCGGTCACGGCATCCTGGTGAGGACGGGAAAGTACCGCCAGGGCGCCGAAACCGTCGTCGATCCACGGCCGACGGCCGTCGTCGACGACATGTCGGCAGCGGCCGACTGGATCTTGCAGCGCCGGGCCAGCTGAGAGCGGATCAGACTTTCAGCGCCTCCGAGCCCGACGAAATCCGCGAAGTCACCGGGATTGGCTCGGGTCACCGTCGTTCGGCATCGAGATGAAGAGGAGACGAGGAAGGCACTCAACCCGAACGTGACCGGCACGCACCTCGATCCGTTCGCCGCTCTTGTCGAAGGCCCGGTCAGTCGAGGAGCGTGACGGGATCGCCGGTTTCCAGCGTGCCCTCGACGAGAACGGCCGCGTAGATGCCCGTGGTGCCAGCGTGTTGCTTCAGGACGTGGTTGAGAATGGACGGGTCGCGCTCTGCCGAATCGGGGTCCAGGGTGATCATGGCGCAGCGGGGGTCCTTCTCGAGGATGGAGATCTCGGCCTTCTCGCCGATCCTGATGCGCCGGCCGATCCATGTGTCCTCGCCAGGGAAGCCCTCCCCATCGAGTTCGAGATAGACGTTCGCCCGGAAACGCCTCTTGTCGACGGGCTTTCCCATCTCCTCCGAGAGGGCGTCAACGGTGGCTGTCGAGAGGAGGGAGAGGGGACGGCAGTCCGTGAAGGCGCGCTCGGAACGCAACAGCCTGATGCGGTGCTCGCGGCCGAGACGTTCTCCAAGGCGCTGCAGCAATGCAGGATCGTCGATCGTCAGAACCTCGCCGTCGGGGAGTTCGACATCGATCATGAGGGCGTCCTGACCGGGATAGAGGGGAGAGAGGCCGGGCGCTTCAGCCAGCGCCTCGGCAAGGTTGGGGGGCTCGGACGCAGCCACGGGATTCCTGAAGCGGGGACGAAAGAGCAGCATGCGACGCTGTTCCCGCGCCGTCAGCCACGGAAATTCGGGGCTCGCCTGATCACTGCTGAAGACAGCGACCCGGTCACCGTAGACGCCAGCAAATCCCAGCCAGGCCCGCTCCAGCTCTTCGCCCGCCATGCTCTTGACGGGATAGCGCCACAGGCTTTCGACACGACCGACCACGCTCATCGCTTCCCCCCTTACTCCACATGTAGAGTGTGCCACTGTGGCACCGTCCATGTCCCCACCGTTTGCTCCATGCATGTGCTGACCGGACGGGCGTGCATGGTGTAGGTTGTGCCCATGACGCTGGCAACCGTTCAACGCGACAATCCCTTTGCTCCCGTGACGCCGTCGCTCTTCCGCCTGGTCGCGGATTTCGAACCGGCGGGGGACCAGCCGGATGCGATCCGGGAACTCGTGGACGGACTCATTGCCGGGGAGCGCGACCAGGTGCTGCTTGGCGTCACCGGATCCGGCAAGACCTACACCATGGCCCAGGTGATCGAGCGCATGGGGCGTCCGGCCCTCGTGCTGGCGCCCAACAAGACCCTTGCAGCACAGCTCTACAGCGAGTTCCGGAGCTTCTTTCCGGACAATGCCGTCGAGTACTTCGTCTCCTACTACGACTACTACCAGCCGGAAGCCTACGTGGCGCGAACCGACACCTATATTGAAAAGGAGTCGAGCAGGAACGAGCAGATCGACCGCATGCGCCACTCGGCCACCCGGGCGATCCTGGAACGCTCCGACACCATCATCGTCGCCAGTGTCTCGTGCATTTACGGCATCGGTGACGTTGAAAGCTATTCCGCGATGACGATGTCGCTGCGACAGGGCATGGAGTACCGCCGCGAATCCATCATGCGCCGCCTCGTCGAACTGCAGTACACCCGCAACGACACCGCCTTCCAGCGCGGCGCCTTCCGGGTGCGCGGCGATTCCCTCGAGGTCTTTCCCAGCCACCTCGAGGATGGCGCATGGCGCATTTCGCTCTTCGGTGACGAAATCGAGAGCATCGAGGAATTCGATCCCCTCACCGGGCAACGCGCCGGCGAAATGCAGCAGATCGTCGTCTATCCCAACAGCCACTACATCGTTCCCAAGCCGACCCTGCACCAGGCGGCAAAGTCGATTCGCGTGGAACTCGGCGAACGGCTGGAGTTCTTTCGCGAACGCGGCCGGCTCCTTGAGGCGGAACGACTGGAACAGCGCTGCACCTTCGATCTGGAAATGCTCGAGGCGACCGGCATGTGTGCCGGCATCGAGAACTATTCCAGGTTCCTCACGGGACGCGCTCCCGGGGAGCCGCCACCCACACTGATGGAGTACCTGCCGGACAACGCCATCATCTTCATCGATGAAAGCCATGTCGCGGTGCCCCAGGTCGGCGGCATGTTCAAGGGGGATTTCAACCGGAAGTCGACACTCGCCGAATACGGGTTCCGCCTGCCAAGCTGTGTCGACAACCGTCCTCTCAAGTTCGAGGAATGGGAGGCGATGCGCCCGCAGTCGATCTTCGTGTCGGCGACACCGGGACCCTGGGAACTCGAGAGGACGGGAGGAGCGTTCACAGAACAGGTGATCCGCCCCACAGGGCTCGTCGATCCCCCGTGCATCGTGCGTCCGGTGGCGACACAGGTCGACGACCTGATGGCCGAATGCGCCGAAGTCACCGCGGCGGGTCATCGGGTTCTCGTGACCACGCTCACCAAGCGCATGGCCGAGGCGCTGACCGAGTACCTGACTGAGGCCGGGCTGCGCGTCCGCTATCTCCACTCGGACATCGACACCCTCGAGCGTATCGAGATCATCAGGGATCTGCGCCTCGGTGCCTTCGACATCCTGGTCGGCATCAATCTCCTGCGCGAGGGACTCGACATTCCGGAATGCGGGCTCGTGGCCATTCTCGATGCCGACAAGGAAGGGTTTCTGAGGAGTGAACGCTCCCTCATCCAGACCATCGGTCGGGCGGCACGCAACGTGGACGGGCGGGTCATCCTCTATGCCGACCACATGACCGAGTCCCTGGAACGGGCGATCGGCGAAACCGAACGTCGCCGCGACAAGCAGATGGCGTGGAACGAGGAACACGGCATCACGCCGGAATCGATTCGCAAGGGCATCCCCGACTCGCTCCAGAGCATGGCCGACGCCGACCATGTCACGGTCGATACCGGTATCGCCGGCGACAGCCTGGACGTGAGCGGCACGTTCGAGGAACGCATGGACGACCTGCGCCAGCGCATGCGCGAGGCGGCGAGCAACCTGGAGTTCGAGGAGGCCGCACGCCTGCGCGACGAGATCCGCCGTCTCGAGGCCGTCGATCTTGGACTTCGCGACGCTCCTCTCGAGACCGCCATGGCGCGTCAGCCACGGCGTCGGCTTCGCAGGCGCAGGGGACCCTAGAGGAACCCATGGGTTGCGCCCTTGTCACAGGCGCCGGACGGCGCCTCGGTCTTGCCATGGCAAGAGCGCTGGCGGCCGACGGCTGGCCTGTCGCCCTGGCTGCCCGGACATCGTTCGCCGATGCGAGCACCGAGGCCCGGAACATCACGGAAGGCGGCGGCAAGGCCGTGGCGATCAGGGGCGATCTCACTGATCGCCGGACACCGGCAGCGCTTGTCAGGGAAGCCTCGGAAGAGCTCGGGCCTGTGACGCTTCTGGTCAACAACGCCGCCGTTTTCATCGACGACAGCGTACGCAGCGCAGGCCCGGACACCATCAATGCCAACCTCGACACCAACCTTGTCGCGCCCATGCTGCTCACCCGAGCCTTTTGCGAATTGCTGCCGTCCTCGGAACGAGGGTGCGTCATCAACATGCTTGACCAGCGCGTTGCCAATCCGACGCCCCGCTACATGTCCTACACGGCCTCGAAAGTGGCGCTCGAGGCGATGACCCGAACATGGGCCTTGCAACTCGCTCCGGCTGTCCGGGTCAATGGCATCGCTCCGGGCATGGCCCTCCCGGACCACAGGAGCGATGACGCCGCCATGGCCCGCTGGACCGCCGGCTTTCCCATGGGCCGAGGGACATCTCCCGAAGAAATCTGCGACGCCCTGCGATTTCTCATCCAGGCGCCGTCCGTGACGGGGCAGGTCCTCCATCTCGATGGCGGCCAGCGCCTGGGTTGGCAACACCCCCCGGGCGGCTACCCGCTCGGACCCGACGTGGCATGACCCGCACGCGCGTGTTCATCGAGGCCCTGGAACTCGAGGCATCGATTGGCATCCTCGATCACGAGGCGGCCGCCAGGCAGCCGCTCATCGTCGATGTCACGCTTGAACTCGAGGGTGCGCGCTGGAAGACCGGACGCCTCGAGACCACCGTCGATTACCGGGACATCGTTCTGCGGGCCCAGGACATCATCGGCCGTGGTCACATCCGTCTGGTCGAGGACTTTGCCGAAGACCTGGCGGCAGCCTGCCTGGAGTTGCCTCATGTCGGCACGGTCACCGTGCGTGCCGTCAAGCCCGATGCCGTGGCGGAGGCACGTGCTGCGGGGGTCGAGATCACGCGGTTGCGCGACGCCGGTGGCGTCAGGTGGCGACCAGATGCAGACGCGCCGTCTGCAGGTGGCTGAGGACGATGTCGGCGGCACGATCGGCATCGCGCACGGCAAGGGCCTCGAAGAGCTGGCGATGATCATGGTTGTAGGAATCCATCGCCTGACCGGTCAGCACCTTGTCCTTCATCGCGCTCCACTGGCGGTGACCGCGAACATGATTGATCCGCCGGTAGAAGGAGCACATCAGCGGATTGTGGGTGGCATCGGCGATCGACTGGTGGAAGATGCGGTCCTGGCGTGTGAATGACTCGGGCTCTCCCGACGACTCGAGGGCGTCAAGAGCAGTGCCAATGCGGCCAAGATCGCGCATGGTGGCGTGGACCGTGGCCAGGCGCACCATGTGCGGTTCCACGGCGATCCGCACGTCGATCAACTCGAGAGGGCTGGTGATTTCGGCAATATCGGGATTCTCGGCGTCGTGGCTGAAGGTGACGAACGTCCCGCTCCCCGCCCGGCGGGAGACGAGATTGCTGTCGCAGAGCAGGCGCAGGGCTTCACGGATGGTGGTCCTTGAACATGAGAAGGCATCGGCGAGGGCGCGTTCGGCAGGCAGGCGTTCACCGTCGACATAGATCCCGTCGGCAATCGCCGTGCGCAGCCGGGTGGCGATGGCGACGGCGGTTCCTGCCCGCGGTAACGGCAGGGGTGTCGTGCGGGCCGGGCCCATCGCTGGTCTTGACATCGGCATGAGTTAAGTTCTAGGGTTTTCGGGATTGGTTGTATTGGTTCACTATTGGTATAACTGGCGGGTCACCGATCGTCAAGCACTCTCCCTCCCGTCCCTTGCGAAGGACGGGAGTCGCGAACAACAGGGGGCGAACACCGCATGGCATTCCCGAACAGCTCACCCTACGTGATCATCGGAGCCGGTATCCACGGCCTTTCGACAGCCTACCATCTCGCCCAGGAACTCAAGGCGCGAGGACAGGGCAGCGGCGAGGACATCCTCGTTCTGGACAAGACGGGGATTGCCGCCGGCGCCAGCGGCATCGCCTGTGGCGTGGTCCGCAACAACTACTACCAGCCAGCCATGCGCGAACTCATGGCGCAGTCCGTCGAGGTATGGGAAAGCGACCCTGACGCCTACAGCTATCACCCGGTCGGCTACATGCAGATCTCCAGCGAGTCCATGCATGAGGACGTCTCGACGATCTACCAGCAGCAGCAGGCAATCGGCTACGAGTCGGCCTTCATCGAGGGCGCGGACGACTGCATGATGTACATGAAGTCGATGTTCTCCGACTGGAGGGCGCAGAACATCACCTCGGTGCTGCACGAAAAGAAGGGTGGCTACGCCAACAACACCGCGTCCATCTACGGGCTTGCCACCAAGGCAGAGAACGAAGGTGTCCGCATCATCACCGGCTGCACCGTCACCGGTTTCAGGCGCTCCGGCGAGGCGGTGAGCGCTGTCATCACGGACAAGGGCACGATCGAGACCGACATGGTCGTGGTCGCCGTGGGCCCGTGGGTTTCCAAGATCTGGACCATGCTGAATCTCCCCGAGAGCGTCTCCATCAGGGGCGCTGACGGCTCGATGCACCACGGGATCGACATGTGGCGCTACTGGTGCCTTGAAGAAGGGACGCTCGGCGTCGATCCGAATCTGCAGAAAACGAATGACGGCGCCATGCCGCCGGTCATTCATGTCGACACCGATGCCCCGCTTTGTTCCGATGTCGATGGCTCCGTCATCACCGAAGAGATGTGGGGCATCTACTACAAGCCTGACTTCAACTTTGCCGGCATCCAGGGCGGCGCCATGCCCTACGAAGTCACCACTCCGGTGAACGAGGTGGCGCTCGATCCCTATGGCCCGGAATCGCCGGATTTCATCGTCGGCGACGAGTTCGCCCACATGTGGTGTTCGGCCCTGGCTCATTGCCAGGAGCGATTCTCCGGGCAGATGAGACACTGGAAGAAGGAACCGTCGGGAGGCCTTGGCTGTTTCACGCCCGACAGCTTCCCGGTCTTCGATACGATGTGCGAGAATGTCCAGATGATCGCCGACTCCAATCACGGCTACAAGATGATCGGGGTCGGCAAGCTCGTGGCAGCCGAGTGCGTCGGCGAGACCATGGAGCTGCTCGAGCCGTTCCGCTTTTCACGTTATGCCGAAGGACAACTGCATCCGGTGTCAAACAGCCCCTTCCCGTGGAGCTGACGAACCGCCGGCCCTGGCAATCCAGGGGAGATGGACAACCCAAAGAACCGACCCGAAGGGAGAGCAGGATCCATGCCGATGGACATCGAACGTTACGTTGAGCAGGAAGGCCGTGCCGACATGGTGCGCCGGGTGCGCGAGAAGATCGATGAACTGAACATCGATTACATCTACTACCAGTTCATTTCCGTGACCGGGCGCATTGTCGGCAAGGGTGTTCCCGCCGATCACTGGGAGACAATCGCCCAACGGGGTTTCCAGCTGGTCTATGGCTCGGTCGCCAATCTCTATGTCGACCGTTACGGAAACTACATCGGCTACGGGCCGGAATCGTCCGAACTTGTGGGCATCCCCGATCCGGAGACATTCGTGCAGTTGCCCTGGGACAAGCGGGTGGCGCGGGTCTACTGCACCTGCTTCCGCAACCGCGAGGAACCCGTCAATCCCGGTGCCTTCTTCACCGGAGACTGCCGCGGCAACCTGCGGCGCATCCACGACGCCTTCCAGGAAAAGCACAACGGCCTGCACCTGCGTCATGGCACGGAGCCGGAGATGATGTGGCTCAAGAGGGGCGAGGATGGCCTGCCTGATGGCGGATTTTCCAAGCCGAACTGCTACCACATCGACCAGTTCGAGAGTCTGCGCCCGGTCTTCATGAAAGCGATCGAGTACAGCCGCGCCATGGGTCTCGACATGATCCAGGGCGACCATGAGGATGCGCCGGGCCAGTTGGAGCTGAACTTCCAGTTCGACGATGCCCTGCGCACCGCCGACCGCCTCGCCACCTACCGGCAGATCTGTGCCCAGGTGGCGCGCGAGAACAACCTCATAGCGTGCTTCATGTCGAAGCCCTTCATGGGTGTCTCGGCATCGGGATGCCACCACAATGTGTCCCTGTGGACGGGTGGCGCCGACGAGATCAACACGCTGGGCCAGGACGAGCCGGCGGGCATGGTGGAGAACTTCGCCTATCGCAAGGGCGGCACCAACACCTTCCTTCCGGATGGCGCCGATCCGCGCAAGCCAGGCAGCGTTGGCCTCAAGGCGATCGGTGGCGTCATGGCGCATCTTGGCGCCCTCACGGCCATCGGCTGTTCCACGGTCAATTCCTACCGCCGCCTGTGGGATACGGGCTTCTGGGCTCCGGTGTTTGCCGACTGGGGATACCAGAACCGGACCACCGGCATGCGCGTCTCGGCACCGGGTCGTTTCGAGTACCGGGCTGTCGACTCCATGGTCAACCCCTACCTCATGGCGGGCGCCCTGATTCAGGCTTTCGACGACGGCATCGACAACGACCTCGATCCCGGCGAGCCCGAGGAGCGCATCATCTACCAGGCCATGGAAGAGGGCAAACTGGTCAAGAAACTGCCGATGTCGCTGGGTGATGCCCTCGATCGCCTGCGCGATGACGAGGTAATCAAGTCATCGATGCCGGGCGACATGTACAAGGTCTTCATGCACTACAAGACCAACGAGTGGGAGACCTTCATGGCCACCGTCACCGAATGGGACGTCGAGACCTACTGGGATTGCCTGCCCTGACAGGCAGATTGTCGAGGCGGTGGCGGGACACCTCCCGCTGCCGCCCGAAGACAAGGGGAGACAACAAGGCATGTGTGGCATTGCAGGCATCATTCACCGCAACAAGTCATCCGACATCGGCTCGGAAATGACCTCCATGTTGCAGTCGCTCAAGCACAGGGGACCGGACTCGACAGGGTTTGCCATCTACGGCATGCCCCGCGAGGACGAGTTTGTCCTGCGCTTCAAGGTCGCCGAACAGGAAGACGCGGCTAAGGGTTACAACATTCACCAGGAGATACGGGACCGCCGGGCCGAAGTCGACCGCCGCCTCGCCGAACTCGGGGTCGAGGTGGTCGAGACCGTCGATGCCACGGAGTACGCCTATCGCTACCGCATCAGGCATGGCGGTGACATGCGCAAGGTGGCCGACTACGTCGAGGACGTGACCTCCACCGAGATCCTCTCTCTCGGCAGCCGCCTCGAGCTGATCAAGGATCTTGGAGACGCGTCGACCGTGTCGGACCAGTACGCGCTCAGGGGCTTCAACGGCACCCATGCGATCGGGCACACCCGCATGGCCACGGAATCGGACGTCGACATCCGCTCCGCCCACCCCTACTGGGCCTATCCCTACAACGACATCGCCGTGGTCCATAACGGCCAGCTCACCAACTACTGGATCATGCGCCGGGAACTCGAGCGCAAGGACTTCCGCTTCATGTCGAGCTGTGACAGCGAGCTCATCTCTGTCTACCTCGCCGACAAGCTGCAGGAAGGCGTCGATCTGGAAGAAGCCATGGTGCAGTCGGTCGACGAGTTCGACGGGGTCTTCACATACCTCGTGGCGACGTCGGACAAGCTCGGCATGGCCAAGGACGACATGGCCGCCAAGCCCATGGTGCTCTACGAGAGCGACGATTTGGTGGCCATGGCCTCCGAAGAGGTCGCTATCCGCCAGGTCCTGCCCCACGAAATCGACACGCACGATCCTTATGACCGGGAGGTTCGGGTATGGCAGAGCTGAACGAGACCGCGCGCTCCCATGACATGGGGCTGCATACCGAGCAGCTCACCGGGCGCACGCAGCAGAGGTTCTTCGACATCAGCGAAGAGGAGAACCATCTCTATCCGGAAGCGTTTGACGTCGATTTCAACAAGCGCGTCGTTATCGACGCCATCGACATGGATGCCCGGGACGTCAACCGGAAGATCCGTGACCTGATGGCCGAAGGATACGGCTCAATCGTTATCCGCAATCCCCAGGCCCGCCATTCACTGGCGGTGGGTATCCTGCAGCGGCTCAACCTCACCTTCGAGGGAAGCCTCGGGTACTTTGGCGTCGGCCTCATTGACGGGCCCAATGTCCGGGTGACCGGCCGTGTCGGCTGGTCATGCGCGGAGAACATGATGGCCGGCACCGTGATCGTCGAAAAGAACGCCGGCTCCACCTTCGGGGCAGCCATGCGTGGCGGCGACCTCGTCTGCATGGGGGATGTCGGTTCGCGGACCGGCATCGATCAGAAGGGCGGCACCATCATTGTCGGTGGCCGGACCGGCGCCTTCTCGGCGTTCATGATGCAGCGGGGCACATGATCGTGCTTGGCGACGCAGGCAAGAACCTCGGTGATTCGATGTATGACGGAACGATCTTCGTCGGAGGCACGATCGAGAGTCTCGGCGTCGATGCCGTGCCGGGGGACATGACCGATCTCGATTGCGCCTGGCTCGAGCGCAAACTCGGCATGTATGGCCTCAAGGCGCCGAACGGTGCCGCCAACATGACCAAGATCGTCGCCGGCAAGCAACTCTGGAACTACGACAATCTTGAACCGTCAGAGAAGAAGATCGTTCTCTAGGCCGGTGGGAGACAACCAGAAAATGACCGCAGACGCGAACGGCAGTGGCCGCAACAGGGAAATCCTCGGCCAGAATTTCATGTTTCCGCCGCACGTGGTGGACGACATCCACATCAAGGCCGAGCTCGGGCGTTACCGCATGCGCGGCATGGCGCTCTTCAAGAAGATCCCGACCTGGGACGATCTCACCTTTCTTCCGGGCACCCTCACCCGCTTCGTGATCGAGGGATATCGCGAGAAGTGCCAGACCGAGACCGTGATCGGTCCCCGCGCCGGGCGTCCCCTGGTTCTCGACATTCCGGTCTACGTCACCGGCATGAGCTTCGGTGCACTGAGCTACGAGGCGAAGACCGCTCTCGCGCGTGGCGCCACCATGGCGGGTACGGCGACCTGTTCCGGCGAAGGCGGCATGATTCCCGATGAACGCCGCTACTCGGAGAAGTGGTTCTACCAGTGCATCCAGTCGCGCTACGGCTTCAATCCGCATCACCTGCGGCTGGCCGACGGTTGCGAGTTCTTCATCGGCCAGGGCTGCAAGGTTGGCCTTGGCGGCCATCTCATGGGCCAGAAGGTCACCGATCAGGTGGCCGAGATGCGGTCCCTGCCTGCCGGTATCGACCAGCGCTCGCCGGCGCGTCATCCGGACTGGCTGGGTCCCGACGATCTCGCTCTCAAGATCCAGGAGATTCGCGAGGCGACGAACTACCAGATCCCGATCCAGCTCAAGCTCGGTGCGGCACGTGTCTACGATGACGTGCGCATGGCCGTGAAGTGCGACCCCGACTCCATCTACATCGATGGCATGGAGGGTTCGACCGGAGCAGGTCCCCACCTTGCGACCGAGGAAACCGGCATTCCGGGTATCGCCGCCATACGCCAGGCCCGGCGGGCGATCGATGATCTCGGCAAGCGCGGCGAGATCACGCTCATCTACGCCGGTGCGGTGAGGAACGGCGGTGACCTGGCGAAGGCGCTCGCTCTCGGCGCCGACGCGGTCGCCATCGGAACAACCGCCATGATGGCTCTCAACTGCAACAAGGACATCCCGGAAGCGGACTTCGAGGGCACCATCGGGGTTCCTGCCGGATACTGCTACCACTGTCATACCGGCCGTTGCCCGGTCGGTGTCGCAACCCAGGATCCGGAACTTCGCAAGCGCCTCAACCCCGACGATGCGGCCGAACGCGTCTACAACATTCTCCATACACTGACCATCGAGTGCCAGATGATGGCGCGG
The DNA here is from genome assembly GCA_022822575.1 of Alphaproteobacteria bacterium. Classification (GTDB taxonomy): domain Bacteria; phylum Pseudomonadota; class Alphaproteobacteria; order SP197; family SP197; genus SP197. The sequence goes on from JAJEBJ010000297.1 coordinate 16,669, forward strand.
GCCTGTGGCAAGACCAACGTCCACAGCCTCGAGCCGGAGGATCTGGCGGCGCTGACCATGGAAGCCTCGGCCATGGCGGGTGTCCCCCTGGCGGGAACCAATCACACCGTCGGCGTCGATGACTACCACCACCTGTGACAAGGGGCAGGAAACGCAAATGACAGGCACATCTGACAAGAACGCCGACGTCGACTACTTCCTCACCTCGGACGGTCTCGACACCTCCCGCGAGAAGGAGATCGGCCAGCACATCGGCTATCGCTACGACGTCAACCTGCTTCCCGACTATGGCCGGTTGACGCCGTTCCTGAAGACCTACATCGAACTCATGGGCTGGGACGATCTCAACTGGCTCGAGGATGTCCACATGGGCTACGAGGAAGGCCATGCCGCAGTCTTCGACCGCAACGCGAATGGCTGGATCCGGGTTCCCGACTCAGTGGACCTGCCGGACAACCAGCAGGACCGGGACATGATCGCCCGCGAACTCCTGATCAAGTTCCAGATGTCGGATCGCCATCCCATGCGCGATCTCTACCGCGCCTACCGCAAGTTCTGATCGCCTCTTGCCGGCAGCCCTCTCAGGCGACTGCCGGTAGCAGCACCTGCTTTCCAATCCGAGGAAGGCACAACACGTCAACCACGCGTGACTGGAGGGTTGGCTGTGGCTGCTTGCCAGTCGGGAAGGAAGGCAAGGGCGCGCGGCGCTACGGGCGGTGGGGCGAAGAGGGCGTTGTGCCAGAAGAGCGCCGTGGCGAAGGGATCGTCGCCCGGCAGGTCCTGAACGTCGCAAGGCAGGATCCAGGACTGGCTGAACTGCTCGAAGTGGAGTGTTGCGCTGCCGGCGGCAACGAGAGCCGCCGCGCGCGGCGACTGCCGGGAGAACTGGGCGAACAGCCGTGACTCGAACTCCCGCGATGTCCGGAAGTACGTTGCCGCCAGGTGTTTCAGCCCCTTCTCGAAGCGCTCCCGGGGGTCATGGGTGCTCGAGACGGCCTGGCGAAAGAGAGCGGCCGAGGCGGCCGGCTCACTCTCAAGGAGAACCGTGCGGATGTGGCCCGGTACGCTTCCGTCGGCAAGGACGACACGGGGGGTCATGGCGCTCGAGGGACGCCCGCCCTCCCTGCGCATGGCGTGCTGGCGGATGAGGCACTGCCACGCCATGAACGCGTCACGCAGGGCACTCTCCCCGGCCATGGTTCCTCAGAAACCGCCGAACCCGCCACCGAGAAGATCGTAGAGGATGGCGGCGATTTCCCCCTCGAGGGGAAAGGACAGCATGCCGAGCACCGAGTACCCGAGCATCCAGGGCAGGGCATAGAAGCGGAACAGGAAAAAGAACCAGGCCACGAACAGCGGCACCACGGGGTCGATGAGAAATCCCGGCGTCACCGGCCTGAACACCCGCAGGACCGGGTTGGTCAGCATCACGAACGCCCGCATGAAGAAGAAGTCGGACGTCACGGGAAGGAAGATGTTCATGGCCGAACGGCCGATCAGCGTCCACATGATGGCGCCGAGGATGTAGTCGAGGCCCACCACCCACCAGGGAAGAACAGCCGCAAGGCTGGTCATCGGATCAGGACTCCCGGGCTCTCATGAACAGTTAAAGGGGGGCGGACAGGATTGTCCGCCCCCCGTTAAAACAAGGGTCACATCAACGATGCGTCACTACGCTTCCGTCAGGATCGTCTTGCCTGTCGGAACGCGGGTCTCATCCACCATGGCCTGCATCTCGGCATCCGGTGCTTCGGTGACCAGTGAGACCACGACCATCGCCACAAGCGAGACCGGCATGCCGATCATGCCGAACCGGAGATGGTCGATCGACCATAGCTGGTCACCGCCATTGTAGACGTGGATGAGGTAGATCGTCCCTGCCACGAAACCGGCAACCATGCCGGCAATCGCCCCTGGCCTGTTGGCGCGTTTCCACCAGATTCCCAGAACCAGCGGGAAGAACAGGCCCGAGCATGCGAAGCAGAAAGCCCATGCCACGGCCCCCAGGATGCCCGTGAGCTGCAACGACGCGATCAGGGCTGCAAGAGCACCGATACCCACCAGGAGGACACGGGCGACAATCAGACGACGCTTCGTGTCGGCCTTGGGATCGATGATCTTGTAGTAGAGATCGTGGCTCAACGCATTGGCGATCGCCAGCAGCAGACCGTCGGCGGTCGACATCGCTGCCGCCATGCCACCGGCTGCCACGAGCCCCGAAATCACGTAGGGCAGACCGGCAATTTCCGGTGTTGCCAGCACGACGATATCGGGTCTCATGAAGAACTCGTTGAGCTGGACGATGCCGTCACCGTTCTGGTCGACGACCGACAGCATGCCAACCTCGGTCCAGTTCCTGATCCACTCAAGATTGCTGACGTCGTCAATCGCCTTGCCGACCACCGCCGTTGCCAGATTCGGATCGAGAAGCTGGAGCTTGGTCAGGGTCGCCAGTGCCGGCGCCGTGAAGTAGAGCAGGAAGATGAAGAACAGGGACCAGCCCACCGACTTGCGCGCCTGACGCACCGACGGCGTCGTGAAGTAGCGCATGAGGATGTGCGGCAGGGAGGCCGTGCCCGCCATCATGCAAAAGGCGAGAGTCACGAACTTCCATGAATCCAGTCCGCCCTGCGGATCGAAGTGAGCCGTTGTCAGAACCTTCAGCCCGGCCACGGCTTCAGCCGCCGCCACCAGACCGTATTCCGCCTCAAGCTCGGCAATACGCAATGCCGCATCACCATAGGTGAAGTGCGGGATGATGCCAAAGCCCTGGGCATTCGACATCCAGACCACGGGCACCAGGTAGGCGATGATGAGGACGATGTACTGCGCCACCTGTGTCCAGGTCACGCCGCGCATGCCGCCCAGCATCGAACACAGCAGGATGCCCAGGAGTCCGAACCACACACCGAACTCGAACGGAATGGCAAGGGCCCGGGAGGCAATCGTGCCGGTCGCATTGATCTGTGCCGTCACATAGGTGAACGACGCGACCACGAGCACCACCACGGCGCAGAACCGCGCCAGGTTGCCACCGTACCGGGTACCGATGAAATCAGGCACCGTGTAGCAACCGAACTTCCTGAGATAGGGCGCCATCAGGGCGTTGACGAGCACGTATCCGCCCGTCCAGCCGATGACAAACCCGAGATAGGGATAGCCACCGAAGTAGATTCCTCCCGCCAGGGCGACGAATGACGCACCCGACATCCAGTCCGCTGCTGTCGCCATGCCGTTGTAGAATGACGGAACCTCGCGTCCGGCAACGTAGTAGGCATCGACCTGCATGGTCCGCGAGAGCCAGCCGATCGTGGCGTAGATCGCGATGGTAAAGAGGAGGAAGAGGATGCCGATCAACTGGGCACTTGCGCCAAGCTGCTCGACAATCGCCATCAGGGCAAAGAAGCCCAGGAACCCCAGAGTGTAGATCCCGTAGACCTTGCCCAGCCTGTCGACGAAGCGGGGCTTTTGTGTTTGATCGCTCATGACACCCTCCTCATTCGTCGCTCAGGCCGCATTCGTCATCAATGCGGTCCTGCAGGAAGTTGTGACCAACGATCAACAGAACGAACACGATGAGCGAACCCTGAACGATCATGTAGTAACCGAGCGGGAACCCCAGGAACGAACCGCCGTCGAGGTCTTTGGCAAAGAACGGAAAGACGTATCCGAACAGGAACCAGATCGCCAGCACCCAATAGGTAAGGCGCGACGTCTTGGCCCAGTGTAGTCTTCTGTTATCCTGCGACATTCGCCGCCTCCTTCAACTGTTGGTGCCGCAGAACAGACCCCCGGGGCGCGCGTCGATAGCAAGGAAGGGCATCTGAAGCGGCTGTCGGGATTATGGATGAGTATCTCACGATTTCAACAGGGAATGGCGCGGCTGTTGACAACCGGGGCCTCGCCAGCGCCGTTTCTGCCCCGAATCCTGAAGCTTCGTTTCGACCGCTCGAAGCTGGGGACGGTCGAGAGCCTGATCGAGTTCGTCCATACGAGATCCTCCTACATCGCGCAGACCTCGCTCCACGGTTATCTCAAGACCCGCATGGGCACGAGCTTCAGGGCATGGTTCGAGGACGATGCCTTCTCTGCCTCGATCCGCATCGCATCGGTCAAGGTTTTCCTTTCCTGTCTCTCCGACCTCACGGTCTTTTCGGTGGCCACGGCAGGCCGGCAAACCATCGTCCACGACGCCGTTCTCGAAGCCCTGGCGCTTCACGCCTTCCGCCAGGCAGCCATGGTGGGCCTCGCCGGTCAACCGGAACGCGACGACCTCGACGCGACGCTCGACGCCTTCGACCGGCGGACTCGTCTCGAGGACTGGCACGCCGCGGCCGAGGGACGCACGGCCTTTTCCGGCAGCGAGATCGACCTCGTCCGCTACGCACCCGTCATCGATGAATACAGGGAACTCGATCGCGAGATCGTGACCAACTCGATCCGCTTTCGCTGGCGGGATGTTCGCGAGCAGATCCGCCGGCGCATGGATGGCGACAGACTCCTCGAAGACTGGAAAGCCCGTACCGCGAACAGAGAAACGGAGTGATGAAGCCGGAAGCACGGTACTGGCAGGGCATGATCGTGTGCCTGGTGTCGTCGGCGGGTGCGGCGCTGTGGCTCGCGCTCCTTGCCTTGTGGGCATCATGGCCGGAACACCTTGCCTTGAGGGCGCTCGCCATCGGAGCGGGAGCCATCATCGCCACAGGCGCCCTGTGGTTCGCCATGACTCTTGTCCGCGGACACAGGAAGGACATCCAGCGTCTGCGTGGCAGCCTGCTGCTCGCCGGCAGCGAGGGACACCGCTTCCTCGACCACGCCGACCGCATGGTCACCAACAGCGAACTGAAGGCCCTCGCCGGTACAGTCGACAGTGTTCTCGCCTCCCGGGAAGACCAGCGCCAACTGACTGAACAGCGCCTGACTGGGATCCTTGCGGCGCTCCCCACCGGCGTGGTGGTCGTCACCCGCACCGGACTGGTGAGCCTGGTCAACAATGCCGCCAGGCACACCTTTCCCTCCGACTCACTCAGCCCGGGAACCAGCGTGTTCGCTGCCATCACGCGCGAGAGCGTCCCGGAGCCGGACAACCCAGAACCGGTCGCCAGCGTCCGGTCCGTGGACGGCCGCGACATTCCCGCACGAATCGCCGCCCTTGGCGACCGGGGAGGCTGGGTCATGATTCTCGACGCGCCGCCCGGCAATGGGGGCGGTCATGATCTCGATCACGACCTGGCGCTTCACGACAGTCTTCCACCATCCCTCCCGCCTGACAAAACCACGCTTCTTTCCGAACTCCCGGGCATCGTCGTCGATTGCGAAACCACCGGACTTGAGCCTCAACGGGACCGGATCGTCTCCGTTGGAGCTGTCCGGACCCATGGCACCCGGATCTATGCCCACGCCAATCTCGACATGCTGATCGATCCGAAAGTCGCCATTCCACGGGCTTCTACGGTCATTCACGGCATCGACAACGCCATGGTCCAGGGCGCGCCCGGGTTCAGTGCCGGTCTGGGGTATCTCGAGACGATCTCCGGCAACTGCGTCGTCATCGGCCACAACATCGGTTTCGATCTCGCCATCCTGGCTGCCGAAAGCCGGCGTTGCGGGAAATCCTGGTCCACCCCCTTCTCCCTGGATACCGGCCACCTTGTCGGCGTTCTTGAACCTGACCTGCAGGCGCTGGATCTCGATGCCGTGTGCCGGCACTTCGGCGTTGCTGTCGGTGGACGGCACACAGCGCTCGGTGACGCGCTCTCCGCTGCCGAACTCTTCACGCGTATCGTCCCGCTTCTCAAGGACCAGGGTGTCATGACACTGGGTGACGCAGTCGCCTTCGCGAGCCGGGCGCGGCGCACCCGCTCCCGGCAACGTTCCCTGGGCTGGCACGTTCCATGAACCGTCATCAGGTCGACACGTGGCCCTGGCGCTTTCGCGTCCGCGACATCATGACGGGCGATCCCGTGTTCGTGGATTCAGGATGCCTGCTTGCCGACACGGCCTCGACGATGATTGAGCGGCGTATCTCGTCGGTCCTGGTTGACCGCGATGGCGAGGCCGGCGGTCCCGGCATCATCACCGAACGCGACGTCGTGCGGGCAGTGGCCAATCACGGTCCAGCCGCTCTCCAGCTGGCATCCGGCGACCTGATGTCGGCACCGCTTGTCTCCGTAGAGGCCGATGAAGCCGCCTACGTGGCTCTTGGCCGCATGACGAGACTGTCCCTGCGCCATCTCGCCGTCACCGATTCACCCGGCGCCGTGTGCGGAATCATGACATCGAAGCTGCTGCTCCGTCACCAGGCGGGCGAAGCCCTTGTCATCAACGATGCACTCGAAGCCGCCACCGGTGCGCACGATCTTGCAGACGTTCATGCCCGGCTCGCGCCGATGGCCGGTGCCCTTCTCGACGAAGGGATGAACGCCTCGCGCATTGCCTCGATGATCTCGAGCTTCTATCGCAAGCTCACCGCCCGTGCCGCCCGGATCGCCGCGGCCGATGAGGCGGAAGACGGCTGGGCCTTTTTCATACTTGGATCCGCGGGACGCGGTGAGTCCCTTCTCGCAGGCGATCAGGACAACGCGATCGTCAGCACCGGCGAGGTGGACGACGCCATCCTCCTGCGCATCGCATCAAGAACCTGCGATCTGCTTGATGCTGCAGGCCTGCCCTACTGCAAGGGCGGCGTCATGGCCTCCAATCCCGAGTGGCGACGGTCCATCGACGACTGGCGGAAGGTCGTCGCTGGCTGGGCGACACGCGCTGACGGGGCGAGCCTGCTCAATGTCGACATCTTCTTTGACCTGGTCCACGTGCATGGCGATCGCATACTGACCGACCGGTTGCGCAGTCTGGCGCTGGAAGCAGCCCGTACACCGGTGCTGCCGAGAATGATGGCGGAGCAATTGCAGACCTGGGTGTCGCCACGCGGTTTTCTGGGTGTTCTGAAGACGAAGGACGGACGTCTCGATCTCAAGATCGGTGGCCTGTTTCCACTGGTTGCCGGCGCCCGCGCCATGGCCCTGCGTCACGGCATAGAAGCCACAGGCACCGCCATGCGCCTGGCGGCCCTGGTCGAGCTTGGCAAAATTGCCAGGGCCGACCTGCTGGCATTCACCGAGGCCCACGAGGTGTTTCTGGATCTCATGGTCAGGCAGCAGATCAGGGATCTCGAGGCCGGTGTGCCTCCCGGTCCGGGCATCGACGTGGCACAGCTTGCGCCCGGTCAGAAGCGCAGATTGCGACGTTGCCTTGGTGATGTCTCGCGCCTGCCGGGTCTCGTCCTCGACGTCACGGCACGCAGTTGATCCGTCCGGAACGTCTTCACGACGGTGGCCACAGCGGGGCAAGACGCATGACGATGAAGGGGCCGATGGTCAAGCGTCCGTGCTGCATCGACAGGTCGACATCGATCCGCCGTTGGCCGTCGACCGGGGGGCCGGCCATGAAATCAAGTGCTGTAACAACGAGGTCCGCCTGGTCCTGACGCACCTTGCCGTCCTGCGTCAGAGCCGTGATGATCTCGCGATAACCGACGACTTCGAGACGCAGGGCGCCAATGGGCCGATTGTCCCTGTCGAGCGCAAGGCGTCCCTGGCCCCGGGTTGCGACCGGCGGCCACTCGAGAACGAGTTCACCCAGGTCCACGTAACCGCCGGCGCGCCTCCAGGCGTCCACGCGTTCCCTCGCGGTACCTCGGCGCGGCACGGCGCCCACCACGCGCATCCGCGCCAGACCTCTCTCCACCCGCTCGGCGGACTCGCCCTCGATCATGAGGTCCGTCACCTCCAGAAAGACGTCCCGGCTCTCCCCTTCTCCGCCGGGGGACGAGACGAGGTCCACCGTGCCGGCCACGGCGAGACTCCTTCCCGTGCCGGAGGTCACGGTCACGTCCCTGAGACCGATATCGACGGTGTCCACCTCACCGGACACGGTCCCGAATGCGGCACTTCCTTGCGACAAGGTGATGCCGATGGCATGACGACGCGAGGGCGTCTCGACGGCAAGATCCTGCCTCATGGGCAGCACCAGCGACACGCCGGACGGGTTCACCGGATTCGCGACGATCACGAGTTCCGGCGCCTTCCAGGTGGCCCTTTCGCCGCCACGCCCCCAGACAACGGTCGGCTGATGCGCTGTCATGCGCATGGAAAAGGGGAAGCCGCCCGCTTCAAGCCGCGTCCATGAGGCGTGCCAGTCTTTCTCCGCAGAAGGAGCCACTGCCTCTTCCAGGACCCCTTCGAGTCTCAGCGCGAGGCCGTGCCAGGCAACGGTGTATGCGGCCAGGAGAGCGGCGATTGCCGCTGCGACCCACCGGGTCCGGCGTCCGACCACAGATCATCGCCTCCGGACAAGGAGGATCATCGCGCCGCTTCCAGCGCTGTACGGCCGGAACGGCGTGCCTTCCGGGTTTGGCGCCAGGTGCCGACGTTCTCGCGCACCATCAGGGCGCAGGGTGTGACGACCAGTGTCAACACCGTGGCAAACGCCAGACCGAACACGATTGCGCTTGCCAGCTGCACCCACCACTGGGTCGAGGGCGCCCCCACGCTGACCACCCGGGTGACGAAGTCGATGTTGACCTGCAGCACCATGGGCATGAGTCCGAGAATGGTCGTGATCATCGTCAGGAGCACTGGTCTCAGGCGCTGCGCCCCGGTTCGCAGGATGGCTTCGACGGGATCCCTGACGGTCCGGCGCAGCCTGTCAAAGGTGTCGATGAGGACGATGTTGTTGTTGACCACAATGCCGGCGAGCGCAATGACACCGATGCTGGACATGATCATGCCGTAGGGCTTGCCGGTCACCAGGAGGCCGATCATGACCCCGACTGTCGACATGATCACCGCGGAAAGGATGAGGAAAGCCGAGTAGAAACTGTTGAACTGCGTGACGAGAATGATGGCCATCATGAAGAGAGCGACAAGGAAGGCCTTGAGCAGGAACTCGGATGCCTCATCCTGACGTTCGCTGTCCCCCCGGAAGGTGACCTCGACGCCGGGTCCCAGTTCGACCGTCCCCAACCATGCCTGCAGGTCACGCACCAGGGAATCCGCCAGAACCCCTGCCTCGATGTCAGCCCCGATGGTCATGACGCGTTCGCCGTCCACCCTCTTGATCCTGCCAACCCTTGGCTTGGCGGAGCGCTCCACGAAGTTCCTGATCGGCACGTGTCCCACGGGGGTCTGGATACGGAGCTGGTCAAGCCCGTCAAGGGTGCGCATGTCTTCCGGGAACCGGGCCAGGACATCGATCTCTTCATTCGAATCATCGAGGCGCACCGTGGTGACACGCAGTCCCCTGGTCACGAGCTGGATGATCGAGCCGACCGATCCGACGTCCGCCCCGAACTTCGCCGCCTGGGTGCGATCGACGACGACCTCCCACTGAATTCCGGGGATCGGGCGGCTGTCTTCGATATCCCTCAGCCCATCCATCTCGTCTAGATGGTCGCGCAGAGTGGCGATCGCCTCCTCCAGAAGCATCGGATCGCTCGAAGACACCTGAATGTTGATCGGCTTCTCGGAGCGCGGGCCCCTCCTCTGCGGGCGTGATTCGACATGGATGCCGGCAAGTCCCGCGACTCTCGCGAGGACCTCCTCGAAAATGCTCGCTGCGGGACGTCTCAGCGACCAGTCCACGAGTTCCACGTTGACCAATCCGATGGCGTCTTCGGCCCCCCGGAAGTCCTCTCTCCCGCCTGATGTCGCAAAGATCGTCTCGAATTCGTTCATGTCGAGCAGCCGCTCCTCGACCTCGCGAACCAGAACGTCCTGTTCCGACGTGGAAAGGTTGCCCCTGGCGTGAACCTGGAACGCTGCCCTTTCGGGTTCGATATCGGGAAAGAACTCGATGCCCTTGCCATAGCGGGCGTAGGCGGCCTGCACCCCGGCCAGCAACAGGACCGAGACCAGGAGAACCTTGACCGGATGGCGCAGCAGGACACGCAGGATTCGGAGATAGAGGCCGGTAAAGCCACGCACTCCATCGAGACTGCCCCCCGAATCCTCGGACAGGGCCCGTGCCTGGTCGCTGTCATGCCCGGTACTCTTGCCGAACAACGATCCCAGGGTGGGCACGAAGATGAGCGCCATGGCGAGCGAGGCGGAGAG
>JAJEBJ010000034.1 GCA_022822575.1 Alphaproteobacteria bacterium
CTCGACCAGGTCAGCGAAGAGATCGCAGCCAGGGTGCCCGAGGCCCGGATCATCCCTTACGGGCACCTCGGCGACGGCAACATGCACGTCAACCTCTTTGCGGCGAACCCCGAAGATGGCGCCGCACTCCTCGCCCGAGCCGCTGACGTCAATGACATCGTCGAATCACGCGCCGTCGCCTTCGGTGGCTCGTTCAGCGCCGAACACGGCATCGGGCGCCTGCGCATGCGTCAGCTGGACGCCTACAAGGATGCCACTGAACTTGCTCTCATGGCGACGCTCAAACGGGCCCTCGACCCCGCCAACACACTCAATCCTGGAAAGGTGATCGCGCCGGATCGTCTCGCATGACCACCCCGTCGCCGGGAGGCGGTCCAGACCGGGAGCGCCACCGGCGCCGGAACGCAGCGGCGACTCTTGTGATCAGCCCTTGCCGCGCCACGGGATGAGCCACTGCTCGAGGCGGCGCATGATGAGTTCGATGATGTAGCCGATGATGCCGATCAGGATGATGCCGATCACCACGGTGTCGGTTTGCAAGAAATTCTTGGCAATCATGATCATCGAGCCCAGCCCCTTGTCGGCAGCCACCAGTTCGGCGGCAACGACCGTGCCCCAGCACACACCCATGGATGTTCTCAGCCCGGTAAAGATCTCCGGCAGGGCGTTGGGCAGGATCACATGGCGCAGGATCTGCAGCTTCGAGGCGCCCAGAGAATAGGCCGCGTGGACCTTGGTGATGCGCACGCTCGACACACCTGAGCGCGCGGCGATGGTCATGATGAAGAGCGAGGCGAGGAACAGCAGGAAGATCTTTGCGAACTCGTCGATGCCGAACCACAGGATGATGAGCGGGATCAGCGCCAGGGGCGGAATCGGCCGCATGAACTCGACCACGGGATCGAAGAGACCCCTGCCGATGGAGGAAAGCCCCATGGCAAACCCGAGTGGAATGCCAACCAGTGCCCCGTAGAACACGCCCGACAGCACCCGGTAGACGCTTATCCCCACATGGTCGTGAAGCGCCGTATTGCGAAATCCCTCGCCAATGATCTTGACGAGGCGTTCCCAGGTCCCGGAAATCGACGGCCAGTAGAAGGGTTCGATGAGTTCGAAGGCGGACGCGACCACCCACGCCACGATGAGAACCGCCAGGGTCAGCATCGAATAGAACCGTCCCGAATTGACGGCCGTGGCATCGCCGAACTTGACGGTCTTCTGGCGGGTGAACGAATTGTCCGACAGGCCAAGCCAGATCGCCAGGCCGGAAGGCTTTTGCCGTGACATGGATCCCCTCCCCTCCGACGGACCTATCCGGTGTCGCCCATGATCTCTTCTTCCATGTCCCAGATCATGGAAAGGATCTCCTCGCGGGCCGCCACGAACTCGCTGCCGGCCTTGACGTCCCGCGCCGGCTTCTCGAGAGCCTCATCGGCGAACGGCAGGCGAAACTCCTTTTCAATACGCCCAGGGCGGGGCGCCATGACGATCAGGCGCTCGCCGAGAAAGAGGGCTTCTTCCACCGAGTGGGTGATGAGAAGAATGGTCTTTCCGGTCTCCTTCCACAGCCTGAGCACCAGACCCTGCATCTTCTCGCGGGTCAGGGCATCAAGTGCGCCCAGAGGTTCGTCCATGAGAATGACGTCGGGATCGTTGGCAAGGCATCGAGCCAGGGCCACGCGTTGCTGCATGCCGCCCGAGAGCTGGTAGACCGGCTTGTCGGCAAACTCCGTCAGACCGACGATGCCCAGCAGGCGCTGCACGGTGTCGGCCGTCTCCGCACGGTCCCTGCCGCACATTCTCGGACCGAAGGAGATGTTCTGGGTCACGGAAAGCCATTCGAACAGCGCTCCCTGCTGGAACACCATGCCGCGCTCGGCGCCTGGACCCTTCACCGGTTTGCCGGCAACACGAACCTCGCCCCTGGTCGGGGAAAGGAAGCCGGCGATGATGTTGAGAAGGGTGGTCTTGCCACATCCCGAAGGTCCGAGAACGCTCATGATCTCGCCCTTGCCAATATCGAGCGACACGTCATTGAGCGCGTCGACCTCTGAATCGGGAAGGGTGTAGACCATGGAGATCCGGTCGATCGCAATCTCTGCCGTCGCTGCCATCCGGACCTCCCCTTCAGGTCCGCCTCAGACGGTCGAACCGCCTGCAGCGGAGCGGGAACCGGGCAACGCCATGCTGCCCGGTTCCCGTATTGCTCAAAGGAAACTGTCGTCGACGAACTGTGAGTAGTCGTCGAGACCGGTTTCCATGTTGCCTGCCTCGACCATGACGTCGGCAACGCCCTTGGTCATGGCCTGCACGCCACCACCAAGCCAGTTGGCGCTCTTCTGGTCGGCGGCGCTCGGGAAACCGAAGTTGGCGAGCATCGCCTCGGTGGCATCCTCGTCCATGCCCGCAGCGCTGGCGATGGTCCCCAGGGCAGCGCCCGGATCAGCCTTGTAGGCGGTGTTGGCCTCCTCGGTGACATCCATGAAGGCCTGTACCAGGTCCGGATGCTCGTTGGCAAAGTCCTCGGTCACCGTGATGATGTCGAAGGTGTTGATGCCAACCGCTTCCTGTTCGGCCCCGGTCATCAACGGGAAGCCGACCTCCTTCATGCGGTCGATGGCGCCGCCGAAGGCACAACCCATGACGACGTCGCCACGGATCAGGGCAATGGCGGCATCCGCCGGATTCATCTGCACCAGATCGACCTTCGACGCGTCCACACCGAGATGTTCAAGGGTGCGCAGCAGCTTGTAGTGGGTGACATTGCCGATGGGTGTCGCCACCTTCATGCCCTCGAGTTCGGAGGCGTTGTCCTGGGTGATGCCGGCATCCTCGCGGATGATGCACAGGTCGTTCTCGGCATAGGTCACGGCAATCCCCACCAGCTTCAGCGGAGCGCCGTTGGAGACGCCGACCACGAACGGCACGAAACCCTGGCTGTAGGCGATCTGCACGTCACCGGAAACCATGGCCTGGGTCATCTCGTTGCCGTTGCCGAAGGCGCGCCATTCGACATCGACGCCCATTGCCTCGTCATAGGTCTTTTCAATCTGGGCGACCTGGTTGGCGGTGGGCCACTCAAGGAAATAGGCCACTGTCACCGTATCACCGTGATCGGCGAAAGCCGGACCGGCGAAGGTAAGGGCCATCGCGGCGCCGGCAATGGCGCCTGTCACTCTGGCTGGAATCATGGGAATCCTCCTTGTCTGCCCGCAAACGGAGCGTTTTGGTGTACCGGCAACTTCTCGCAAGAAGTGACCGGCGGGCGTTCCCCCACTCTACGCAAACGGGGCACCGCTGCTCAACAACGGATTCGCACTCCGCGGAACCACCGCTCAACATCGTCAACCGTATCGACGTCCCCCAAGGCCCCAACCAGAGCCGTGGCACACGCCGCCGGGATGTTCGCCAGCGTGTCGGCCAGGGCGTGGCGCGTGGACCAGCGGACCCGTGAGAAGATTTCGGAATCGCGCAGACCCGGAGCCAGTCCGACAAGCCAATACCCGCCATCATGTGCCGGCCCGAAGACCGCTTCATGACGTCGAAGGGCCCTGAAGGCGCGACTGATGTGATGGCGATGCAACCCGGGAATGTCCGTGCCGACCATCACCACGGGCCCCGGAGGCATGGCGGCAAAGGCGTTGTGCATCCGCTCGCCAAGGTCACGACCGGACTGGGCCATCGTCGCGAGTCCGCCAAACCGCTGCCGGCGCCGTTCCCCCGCCGAGGGCGCGACCGCGACCACGGTCGTCCACGGTCCTCTGGCCACGCGCCGGAGCGTTCGCCGGAGCATGAGCCTGTAGACCGCAAGGGCGAAGCGCTCGCCACACGCTTCGGCCAGGCGGGTCTTGACCTCACCGGAAATCGCCGGGCGGGCCATCACGACAACACTGCGCGTGGCCTTCATCCGTACATCCTCGCGATCAGCGACGGCGGCACACCGCAGAAGTAGCAGGCAAGGCAAAAGGCATTCCGTACCACGCGGATGCCGTATCCTGCCCGACGGTAGCGGACGGCACTGGTGTGTACCTCGCAGTCCAGGGTGACCAGGCGCCGGCGGCCAATGCGTCGCACCATGTCGACGTCCTCCATGATCACCAGTGGCCTGAATCCGCCCAGCGACTTGTAGAAGTCGGCGGAGATCAGCAGCCCCTGGTCTCCATAGGGCAATCCCAGGAGACGGCCTCTCAACCGGGCACACCACTCGACCCACCGGGCCCACGGTGCCGAATCGTCGAGGCGAAGGCGAAACACACCGGCGCGCCGACCGCCGTCGGGACTGGTCATCAGATCCGTAACGACCTTTCGCCAGGCAGGCCCGGGAATCGTGTCGGCATGAAGAAACAGCAACCAGTCGCCCTTTGCCGCTGCGGCACCGGCCGCCATCTGGATGCCACGGCCTCGCCGTGTCGACATCACCGTCGCACCCCTCGTGCACGCCACATCTGTTGTACCGTCGGCTGATCCCCCGTCGACGACGATGATCTCGCCCGGAGCAGCTCCACCGCGGTTCAGCCGGTCGATGACGTCCCCCAGACCGGCTGCGGCGTCGAGCGCTGGAATGATGACCGAAAGCCTCTCCATCCGCGCCATAATAGCGCAATCGGACTCTTGCCGGAGCCTTCGATGTTCTGGTATTGTTCCGCCATGCCCGACACCAGCCAACACAAGGGTCGTGCTGCCGTGACCAACCGGACCGGTCGCTTTGAAACCCTGCAGCGCGAAACGTTCGATGACGGCTGGAACACCGTCGAGGAGGATCTTCCCCCCTTGCGGACCGAAGTGACAGTCGACTCGAGCCGCAGCATCATCACCCGCAACACGTCACCGGACATCCCCTTCGAGCAGTCGATCAATCCCTATCGCGGATGCGAGCATGGGTGCATCTACTGCTATGCGCGCCCGTCCCATGCCTGGCTCGGTCTTTCTCCCGGCCTTGATTTCGAAACGAAACTCGTGATGAAGCCGGACGCCGCCATCCTGCTGCGCCAACACCTCGCACGTCCCTCCTATCGGCCGAAGGTCATTTCCCTTGGCAGCAACACGGATCCCTACCAACCGATCGAGCGTCGCTACCGCATCACGCGCCAGATTCTCGAGGTCTTGAGCGAATGCCGGCACCCATGCGGCATCGTCACCAAGTCGTCCCTCATCGAGCGGGATCTCGATGTGCTGGCTCCCATGGCCGAGATGAACCTCGTCCGCGCCTTCATCTCCATCACAACGCTCGATCGCGCCCTTGCAAGACGCATGGAACCCCGTGCGCCTACGCCCCTGGTGCGCCTCAGGGCCATCGAGAGCCTGAGCGGAGCGGGAATTCCCACAGGCGTCATGGTGGCACCGGTCATTCCGGGACTGAATGACCACGAGATCGAGGCCATCATCAGGGACGCCGCCGCCGCCGGTGCGAAGAGCGCCAGCCATGTCCTCCTGCGCCTGCCGCTCGAGATCAGGGATCTGTTCCAGGAATGGCTGGCTACCCACGAACCGGGCCGGACAAGACGGGTCATGACGCTCATCAGGCAGTGCCGCGGCGGCAGGGACTACGACTCCGGATGGGGCCGGAGAATGACGGGAACCGGTCCGGTTGCGGACCTCGTGTCACGCAGGATCTCCATGGCGTGCAAGCGATACGGTCTCGATCGTCGTTCCTGGTCCCTCGACACGACACAATTCATCCACCCGTCCGCCGATTCCCGGCAGCTCTCGCTCTTCTGAGACCTAGGTGAAGCGTGGCTCTCCTGCCTTATCGCCCGCCCGTTACGTGGTAGACTCGAACCATGGATCACGGTGACCAGCTGACCGACATCACGATCGTCGTGACCGCCGCACTCGCCTGTGGTCTGCTGCTGGGACGGTTCCGCCAACCGGCTATCGTCGGCTACATCCTCGCCGGTGTCGTTCTCGGCCCTTCGGTGATGGGTTTCGTCGAGGACCGGGAACAGATCAACTTTCTTGCCGAGCTGGGCGTGCTGCTTCTCCTGTTCAGCATCGGCATGGAGCTCGATGTCTCGAATTTCCGCTCCGTCATCAGGTTTTCCTTCATCGTCACCGGCCTGCAGATCGCCATTGCAACGACGGTCATCCTGCTCTGCTCATGGCCACTTGGATGGCCGTGGGAACTGAGTGTTCTGGTGGGGTTTGGCGTGGCGCTGTCGTCCACCGCCGTCACCATCAAGCTCCTAGAGGATGTCGGCGAAATCGACAGCGAGACAGGCCGCCGGGCCATCGGCATTCTCATCGCTCAGGATCTGGCGTTCATCCCGATGATGCTGTTCGTATCGGCCATGGGCACAGAGGAGGACATCACGTTCAACTCCGTCATGCCGGTGATCGGGTCCATCCTGATCCTTCTTGTCCTGCTGTGGTTCCTCGCCCGCAGACGCGGCATCAATTTTCCCGTCGAGGCCCTGGCCCGCGGGCAGGCGGACCTGATCGCCGTCGGCGTGATGGCCCTGTGCTTCGGGGCGGCCGCGATCAGCGGTCTCTTCGGCATTTCGACGGCCTACGGCGCCTTCCTTGCCGGTCTGGTGCTTGGCGCCAGTACGGACCGGGCCACCCTTCTGCGCGTCACGCTGCCCCTCCAGGGCGTGCTGCTCATGGTGTTCTTCCTGTCGATCGGCCTCCTGATCGACGTCACGTTCATCCTCGAGAACCTTGAGGCCATCTTCCTCATGCTCCTTCTCGTGACCCTGGGCAAGACGGCGATGAACGTCGGCATCCTGAGGCTTCTGAAGGAACCCTGGCCACGCGCGTGGCTGGGCGGTGTTGCCTTGGGGCAGGTCGGGGAATTCTCCTTCGTCCTGGTGGCCCTTGGCCTGTCGACGGGGGCTGTCGATCAGGAAGGATATCGCCTGTTCATCGCCGTCATCGCGCTCAGCCTCATCATCTCGCCGGTGTGGCTCAACAGCGCCCGCAGGATCCAGTCTCTCGCCTCCAACGCCGAAACACTGCGTGAACTCATGGAACGGCTCTATCCCTTTGCCGCCGTCAGCGCGGACCGCGGCATGGCATGGGTGCGCCGGACGCAAGCTGCCGTGCGTCGCCGCAGGCGTTCCCCGGCACTCCAGGACAAGAGGACCGATGGGCCCGGTTCCTGACTTTGACCGGGAAGGACGGTTGCCGCAGCCTGTCGCCGGCGTCGACGAAGCCGGCCGCGGGAGTTGGGCCGGGCCGGTAATCGCGGCGGCGGTGATCCTCGATCCGGGGAGAATTCCGGACGGCCTCGATGATTCAAAGAAGCTCTCGCCTGCGCGCCGGACGGATTTGATGGCGCGATTGATGGATGCGGCATTGACGGGTGTCGGCTCTGCGGATGTCGGAGACATCGATGGCCTCAACATCCTCGAAGCCACCATGCTCGCCATGGCGAGGGCCGTGGACGCACTGCCGGTGGCGCCGGCACACGCCCTGATCGACGGCAACCGGGTCCCGGCTCTGGCCTGCCCCGCAACAGCTGTCGTCAGGGGAGACGCCGCGTGCCTTTCCATCGCCGCGGCTTCCATCGTCGCCAAGGTGACGCGGGACCGGATCATGGCCGATCTCGCCAGCAAGTACCCGGACTACGGTTGGCAGCGCAATGCCGGATATGGAACGCGTGAGCACGCTCGTGCGCTTGAGCACCACGGGCCCACACCCCATCATCGCCGCTCGTTCTCTCCCGTCTCCCGCCTGGCGGCATCGACGTGATCGATGATCTTCCAGGTCATGGCGGGCAGCGCCAGAACCGGGAATGCCTCCCGAGCGTGCCAGTTGTCACCGGAGGCCGGCACGGAACCCTGATGACGGGCAACGCGGAAGGTGACGGCAACGTGGGTGAAGGCGTGCTCCACCGACCCGGCAAGGAGCGACCAGTTGCCCGCCCGGGGTGCATGGACGAGCGCGTCCTCCAGGGTCCAGACATCGTCGCGCCAGGGAGTAGACGGGACCTCAAGCATGTCTCCCAGGAGAGACTGTCCGCTGCGTCTGTTCAGCATCACCCGGCCATCGGCGCTCTCAATCCAGAAGGCCATGGCCTGGCGCCGGGGGCGCCGCTTGCGGGGACTCCGGCGGGGCAGGCTGTCGACAAGACCAAGCTGTCGCGCCCTGCATTCCCCTTCGAGGGGACACGCGCCGCAGCGAGGTGCGCGGGGTGTGCACACCATGGCGCCGAGATCCATGAGGGCCTGGGCAAAGTCACCGGGCCGATGACGCGGCACCATGTCCGAAACGGCTTCCGCCACGGTTCTCCGCAGGCGGTGAGCAGGTTCGTCAACCGCAAGGTAGCGGGCCATCACGCGTTCGACATTGCCATCGACCGCGGCTTCCGGCTGATCGAAGGCAATCGCCGCGATCGCCCCGGCGGTGTAGGCGCCTATGCCTGGCAGACCCTTCAGTTCCGCCACGGTCCCTGGAAACCGACCCGCGTGGTCACGCACGATCGTGAGGGCACACTCGTGAAGCCGCGCGGCACGGGCGTAGTAGCCGAGACCCGCCCACAGGGCGAGAACATCGTCACGGTCCGCCGCGGCCAGCGCAGCGAGCGTCGGCCAACGTTCGAGGAATCGGCGATAGTAGGGAATGACCACCGGCACCGTGGTCTGTTGCAGCATGACCTCGGAAAGCCACACCCGATAGGGATCACCAGCGCCCCTGGCGCGCCAAGGCAGGTCCCTGCCATGGCGGTCGTACCACGCCAGCAGGCGGTCACCGGGGTTCAACGCGTGCATCCCCCATTGTCCACACGGTCATCACGGCATGCCTGACAGCAAGAACCGGGCGCGCAGCGCACAAGGACGGTTCGTCCATCTGGGAAGGATCCTGCCGCAGGCCGCGGGGCGTGCGTTCCGGCGCAAGGGATTTGCCCGCGCCCGCGTCTTCACGGACTGGGCCGACATCGTCGATCACGACACCGCCGAGAACAGCCGTCCGGCAAGGATTTCCGGCAGCACCCTCACCGTCATCGTCACACCGTCCCACGCCCCCACGATGCAGGTCCAGGAGCCGGTCATTCTGGATCGCATCAACACGTATCTCGGCACCGGAAACGATCCCGTCATCGACCGAATCAGGCTGAAGCAGGGCTACATCGATTCTCCCCGACCGGTCCGGCAGCGACGAGAGCAGCGGACACTGGATGCCGCGGAGACGGCCCATCTCGAACGTCTTGTCGCACCCGTGCGGGATCCTGCGCTGAGAAAGGCCCTTCTCGATCTGGGACGCGCCGTCATCGCATCGGACAACGTTCGAACACGGGGAGGTGGTAGCGGAGGAGGGACTTGAACCCCCGACCCAGGGATTATGATTCCCCTGCTCTACCAACTGAGCTACTCCGCCCGAGAAGGCCCGGTGCATATACGGTCGGCATCCGGCAAAGTCAAGGCGCTCGCAATTCCGCGCGCCGCGGCGTGAACCGGCAAGGCAACCGCTGCATGCCGTTGATGAACAGGCCGTGATGAGCGCGCGCGCCATCGAGATCGATCTTGAGATCGGGCAAGGTCTCGAAGAGAACCCTGAAGAGGTGGTGCATTTCGCGACGGGCAAGGTGGATGCCGAGACAGTGGTGCGGACCGCCACCGCCAAAGCCGACGTGATCGTTGGGAGAGCGGCGGATGTCGAAGCGCTCCGGATGCGCGAAAACGGTCTCGTCCCGGTTGGCCGATATGTACCAGAGAACGACCTGTTCACCGGCGGCGATCGACTGGCCGCCGATGACGACGTCGCGCTCGACCCGGCGACCGAAGTGAACGACCGGACTGGCATAGCGCACGATCTCCTCGATCGCCGTTCCCGCCAGTTCCTCGTAGTGTTCGCGCCAGTCGCGCCACTGTGCCGGATGAGTGGCGAGAAAGTGCATGCCCTGGGCCAGTGAACTCGACGTGGTTTCAATGCCCGCGGTGATGAGAAGCTGGAAGTAGATGCCGATGTCGCGATCGGTGAGCCTGGCGCCATCGACCTCGGCGGCGACCAGGCGGCTCATGAGATCGTCACCGGGCTCCCGGCGACGCTTCCGGGCAAGATCCTCACCGTAGAGATTGAGGGCACGGAAGGCCTTCAGCGCCTCCGCGGCTTCCGCGGGATCGAGCGCCGTCAAGGTGAGCCGTGCGAGTTCATCGCGTTCGTGACCGTCGGGAACCGACAGCATGTCGCAGATCACCGTCAGGGGCATGCGGTTGGCGATATCCACGGCGAAATCGCAGCAACCACGCTCGCTGACGGCGCCAATCACCGTGTGGGCCGCGGCGTCCAGATCCTGCTCCATCTCCTCCAGGAACCGCGGCGTGAACACCCTCGCCAGAATGCGCCTGAGCGCCGGATGGATCGGCGCATCGCGATTCAGCATGCCGCCGATCTCGTAGGCCAGTTCCGGGCCCTCCGCCACCATTCCGGTGCCATGCTGCGACCGGAAGAGCGACGCTCGGCGTGAGACGTCGCGGCACTCGGCATGGCGCGTGAGTGACCAGAAGGTGGCGCTGCCATCCGGCATGGTCTGACGGGCGACCGGCCGTTCGAGGCGGAACCGGGCGAACACCGCCATCCTGTCCTTTCGCCTCCAGAATGCGGGGTCCGCAAGGCGGATCGTGTCGAGGTCTTCCGTCATGACCGCCGATGATGACCCCGTTGTTTCGAAGCTGGCAAGGACCACCTCTGTCGATTTTCCCTCCCATTGCCTAGAGGCGCCTTATGCACCGGACGACATCAGTTGGAGTGCCGATCATGACGGGCGGTGTCGGCGAGAAGACCCTCGACGTGATCCCGGTGGTCAAAGGCTTGATGGCAATATCAGGCAACCGCCGCCGCCTGAAGGCGCGCCGAGTTGAGTCAACCACCGCCAGAAAAGCGGACGATGGCGACAACTGACGATCTGCTGACGAACCGAGTCGTCAAGAGCGACGGCGATGGAGGGCCGCGTCGCAAGCAGCCTGACCCTGGCCTTGAACGCCGCGCCTCCATCAACACCCTGTGTAAGCAGGCGTTCAGCATCGCCGGGCGGTGGCGCTGGATTACAGCGTCGTCGCCAACGTTCAACAACCCCGAACGCCTGTCCGCACGCAACCGCGGAGCGCTAGAACCCCGCGCGAATCTCGTCGAAGAGAGCGATGTGGCGCTGCTTCAGGTCAACCGGCACGAACTGGTAGGTATGTGACCCGGCCAGCGACTCCTCAGGTGTTTCGAGGCCGTTGCGAACCAAGGTCCCCGGGTCGACGAGATCGTAGCTGTTCCTGTTGGCCGCACCCAGGGCATAGGCATCAATCATGAAGGCACCCGCTTCCGGTGAACTGTTGGCGTTGATGAAGTCGTACACCAGTTCATCATCCGTGCCCTGGCGGTTGGCGCGCGAGAGGCCGCAGACATACGAGATGAGGCCTTCCCTGGGCTGGGCCCACTTGAACGCAATGCCCGATTCGATGAGCTGCGGAATGGCGGCCGACCACGCGTAGGAGAGCACGACCTCGCCGGACGTGATGCCCTGAAGCGCTGTCGTCTGCTCGTTCCAGTAGAATCGCACGAGATCGCGCTGCTTGCGCATCAGGTCTTCTACTTTCTTGAGGTCGTCACCGTCAGGCGTGTAGGGATTGTCAGTGATGCCGGCAGCAAGCGCGGCGACCGGCACCACGGCATCGGTGGAATCCCAGATGGCCATGCGACCGGCATAGGTCTCGTCGAAGAACAGCCCCCAGGACTCGGTCTCCGGAGTGATGTCGGTCAGGTCCGTGCGGTACACGAAGGATGTGAAGCCGTAGTAGGTGGGCGTGTAGTAGCGCTCGCCCTTGTCGAAGGCCGCCGCCGGGCTGCGGATCGATTCGAAGGTGTCTTCGAGATAGATCAGACGCGATTCGTCGAGTGGCTGCAGACCCACGCGCATCCAGTTGGGCATGACGTCGATGCAGGGGCATACGACATCGGCTTCGAAGCCGGCACGCAGCTTCTCGATGGCCTCGTACTCGTCGCCGTAGAAGGAGGTGGAGGGCTCACCCCACTTTTCGGCAAAGGCCGGGAACAGTTCCGGCGCCTCGAAGCCTCCCCACGTGAAGTACAACAGGTCTTCGCCGGATTGCGCCGCGGCGGGGCGCGCGACCACCGGGAATGCCAGGGGCACGACGCCGGCAAGGGCGGCGATCTCTCCGA
This sequence comes from Alphaproteobacteria bacterium, assembly GCA_022822575.1. Taxonomy (GTDB): domain Bacteria; phylum Pseudomonadota; class Alphaproteobacteria; order SP197; family SP197; genus SP197. The sequence continues at coordinate 12,109 of JAJEBJ010000034.1, forward strand.
TCTCGCGGCGGGTCGCCTTGCCCTGCGCGATGCGGTCGATGGTGCGAACGAGTTTCATGCATTCCTCCCGGGCTTGTGTTGACCGATCTGTCCACACGGGTCAGATGGCATTGGTCACCATGGTGCCGTGCATTCGGGTGGGGTTTCAAGCAGCGCGTAGCCGGCTGGACCTCGAACGGCAGGGTCCCGGCGGCGCAATGTGATCGGAAAGTGCCGCAACGGAACACGGCGGAATGGCCCTCAGGGAAAGCCGATTGAGCCGCCGAGACGGCATGCGGCACTCCACGGTCCTTCTATCAGAATGACAGGAAGAGAGCCCATTCAGTCCCCACCCGTCATTAGGAGACGAGCGCCTGACCCCGGTGAACGCTAATGCGAGACGCGCGGGATGACCTCTTCGCCGATCAGGCGGAAACTCCGCATGATGTCCTCGTGAGCGACGCCGTCGATTCTCATGAGGATTTCGTCGACCCCCATGGCCTCGAGCCGCTCGATGCGCCGGACGAAGTCATCCGGCGTGCCGATCACGATCGACGGCGTCTCGGTGAGGAGATAGTCGAAGTCGTCCCGGTGGTCGATGAGGAGCTTCAGCTTGTCGTCGAGGTACTCGTAGGACTGCTGCTTGCCGAGAGGCACGTAGATGTCGACGAGGAACTGGTAGTAGCCCATGGCGACGTCATGGGCGATACGGCAGGCTTCCTCGCGTGTCTCGGCGCAAAACGCCGTCGCGACGTAGAGACCCATGTGCTCCGTTCGCCGCGGCGCCATGGAAGTCCCTTTCGCCAGACCGGCGCGATATCCGTCGATGCAGTCCTGCAGGTAGGAGAATCCGAAGTAGCTCTCGAAGCACAGGGCACCGATGCCGCGCTCGCCGGCCGCCACGTGGGACTGGACACTGGAGGCCGCCACCGACAATGGGGGGTGGGGTTTCTGCACCGGCTTGGGCACGATTTCCCGCGGCGGTATCTTCCACACCGGACCATCGTGTTCCAGCATGTCGTCACAGAACGCCTTGACAATGACCTCGATGGAATCCGCCCACTGCTGGCGCGTGGTGGCGGGGTCGACGCCGAAAGCCTCAAGGGTATGGACATTGTTCGACCGAGCCGTCGCCAGTTCCGCCCGTCCCTTCGAAACGATGTCCAGAGTCGCCAGTCTTTCGGCCACCAGGATCGGGTGATTCCACGCCAGCAGCACCGCGCACATGACACGCAGCTTGATGTTCTCCGTGTGCTGGGCCACGGCGGCATAGAGAACCTCGGGCGCCGCCACGGCAAATCGCGGCGGAGAGAAATGCTGTTCCGATGTTCCCCAGCAGGAAAATCCGAGCCTGTCGGCGAGTGCCGCCTCCTCGATCATCTCCCAATAGCGCTGGGCGACGTCGACACCCTCCATCAATTCCGCTTCCTGCAAGAGGCCGACCAGCATGGATTTCCTCATTTCACAAAATATTCCGGAAGCACTACCGTAATTCGCTAAAATATCTTGCGTCAATGTCTATTTTCGTCATACGGTCCTCTCTCCATACCGACAGGGCAACGACGATGGGCCTCTATCGCGGCATGAATGCCGACGAACTGGAATACCAGTACGAACTGCGCAGCAAGGAGCCCGACTTCGATTCCGTGGTGGCGCGCTGGCTCAGGCGCAGCGCGGCGCTCCGTGCCTCACGCGATGTGGCGATCGATCTCGCCTATGGCAGCGGGGACCGCGACCGGCTCGATCTCTTTCGCGCCGCCACAGGCGGCCCGCTCGTCGTCTACATCCACGGCGGCTACTGGCAACGCGGCGACAAGGACATGTACAGCTTCGTCGCCGAGTCGTTCCTGGACGCCGGAGTCAATGTCGCAATGATCAACTACACGCTCACGCCGGCATGCCGCATCGGCGAAATCGCCCCCCAGGTACGGCGGTGCATTGCCTGGCTGTGGCGCAATGCCGGCGACCTTGGATTTGATCGCGAGCGTCTGTCGGTCATGGGACATTCCGCCGGCGGCCACCTGACGGCGATGATGATGGCGACAGACTGGCCGGCCCTTGACTCCGCC
>JAJEBJ010000026.1 GCA_022822575.1 Alphaproteobacteria bacterium
GGAGAATCGTGATGGCTGCTCCTGCCCGCAGACCTTACTGGCGCCGTCGCAAGTCCTGTCCGTTTTCCGGCCCCAATGCGCCGGTGATCGACTACAAGGACGTCAAGCTGCTGCAGAGATACATCTCCGAGCGGGGGAAGATCGTCCCGTCACGCATTACCGCCGTCTCGGCCAAGAAACAGCGCGAACTCGCCAAGGCGATCAAGCGCGCCCGCTATCTCGCGCTGTTGCCCTACGTCGCACAGTAGGCGCACGTCGTCCTTGCCCGTGAAGAACAGGGCAACCCCTCTCAACCCGTTCGTTCCCCTGGTGGCGATGGTCGCGGCCTTTGCCAGCGCGCTGCTCTTCGGGTTCGGAATGGCATCGTCGTTCTGGGGCCTGTTCCTGGTCATCGCCTCGCCGCTGCCGATCTACGTGGCAGGTCTGGGTTGGGGATCCCTTGCGTCGGGATTCGCCGGCGTTCTCGCCGTCGCCTGCCTGCTGATGTTCTTCGATCCGGTGATGACCAGCGTCTACAGCCTGGGGTTCGTGGTTCCCGCCTTCATTCTCACGCATCTCGCCATCCAGCCCGTGTCGGGGACCGACGAGGCACCGCGCTGGCTGGCGTCCTCCGCTCTCGCAAGAGTGTTCCTTGTTGTCGGTCTCGTCGAGATCACCCTCCTCACCATCGTTCTCACGATGACCGAGGCAGGGCTCGCAGGCACGGTGCGCGGCAATCTCCACGAAGTTGCAAGCTGGTTCGAGCAATCGGACGAGGAGTCACGACAGGCGCTGGCGGATCTTGTCGACTTCTGGGATTCCCTGGTGCCGGGCACTCTGGTGGGCGGAATCATGATCGGTCATGCGGTCATGGGGTCACTGGCTCAGGGACTGCTGGTCAGCTTCGCTACTCCGATGCGTCCCTCGCCCGTATTCTGGCAACTGCGCCTTCCGGTTTGGCCCTCCATCGCTGCCCTCGTCGCCGCTGCGGTGGCGCTGGGTGTCGACACGCTGGCTGGATCGACTGGCGGGATGGCGGCCTTTGTGGTTTACCTTGCGACGGGATTTGTTCTGGTCCTGGGCATGGGTTTTCTGCTACAGGGCCTGGCGGTTCTGCACGCACTCACCCGTGGCATGGGGATGCAGCCCTTGTTCCTCATGGCAGCTTACGTGGTCGTGCTCGTCTTCCAGCCATTCGGCGCCCTGGCCTTCGCGGCCGTCGGGTTTGCCGATTGCTGGGCGGGATTTCGTGAACGGTTCGGCGTCGCTGACGGCGCCTGAGTATGGAGACCCACAATGGACATCGTTCTCCTGGAACGCATCGAAAAGCTCGGGAACATGGGCGACGTAGTCGCGGTGCGTCCCGGCTACGCACGCAACTTCCTGCTGCCCCAGGGCAAGGCACTGCGGGCGACGCGGGACAACATCGCCCGCTTTGAAGCCGAGCGGGCCGAGCGCGAGGAACTCAACCTCGAGCAGCGCGGCTCGGCGGGGTCCCTCAAGGAAAGGATCGAGGGCGTCCACGTCACGCTCATCCGCCAGGCAGCCGACAACCTGCAGCTCTATGGTTCCGTCAAGGCGCGCGACATTGCCGACGGACTTGCAGCCATGGGCTTTCCGGTAGACCGCCGCACCGTCGTGCTCGATCGCCCGATCAAGACCCTGGGTCTCTTCGAGGTCACCACCCTCCTCCACCCGGAGGTGTCGGCGACGGTGATCGCCAATGTGGCCCGCACGGCTGACGAAGCCATGATCCAGGAGGCCACCGGACGCGCCTTCCACCGCGCCGACGAGGAAGAGGAGGAAGCCGAGGAAGCCGAGGAAGCCGAGAACGTGGATGACGGAGCGATCGACGACGAGTCGGTGGATGAGACCGCCGGAGAGGACGTTGACGACACACCGCTCCAGGAGTGACGATATCCGTGTGGGAATAGCTATCGGGAGGAGGCATGTTTATCTCCGGGCTTCTCAGGCGGTTCGTGTCGATCGGCCATCTGCGGATCATCGATGCCCGGAACCGTGTTCATGACTTTGGCACTGTCGGCGAGACACCGTCTGTTGCCGTGCGGTTCCACGATCCGGGACTGATCCGCAAGATTGCCCTCAATCCCCGCCTGGCAGTCGGTGAGGCCTACATGGACGGCACACTCACCATCGAGGACGGGACAATTGTCGACTTCTGGGAGGTGATCGGCCGCAACTACCGCAATCTCGAGCGCCAAGATTCAATGGGCCGCATCGCCACCTGGCTGCGCCGCCACCTGCTTGGGCCAATGCAGCAGTACAATCCCGTCGGCAGGGCCCGGCGCAATGTCGCCCATCACTATGATCTCTCGGACGAACTGTTCGATCACTTTCTTGATTCGGACCGCCAGTATTCCTGCGCCTACTTCGCCACACCCAACAGCACGCTGGATCAGGCCCAGGCGGACAAGAAACGGCACATTGCCGCCAAGCTTCTCCTGGAACCAGGCATGAAGGTACTCGACATCGGTTCCGGCTGGGGCGGCATGGGTCTCTACCTGGCGCAGGTTGCCGACGTGGATGTCACCGGTGTGACCCTGTCAAGGGAGCAGCACGAAGTCTCCACCAGGCGGGTGCGCGAGCACGGCCTCGAGGATCGGGTCAGGTTCTGGCTGAAGGACTACCGCGAACTCGACGAGACCTTCGACCGCATCGTCTCCGTTGGCATGTTCGAACACGTCGGTTCACGCCACTATCCCGAGTTCTTCAACAAGATCCGTGGCCTGCTGCGGCACAACGGAGTCATGCTGCTGCACTCGATCGGCTGGACGGGGGAACCGAGCAACACCAACCCCTGGATCCGCAAGTACATCTTCCCCGGCGGTTA
>JAJEBJ010000388.1 GCA_022822575.1 Alphaproteobacteria bacterium
TCCAGCGCACGATCCGCCCCCGCGACATGGGATGCGTGTAGAACACAATTTCTGCGGCCATGGAGTCACTCCGTGATCAGTTCAACTCATTATGTTTCGCCCGCTCGGGCCGAATTCAGCCCATGCGCCGGGCCTGTTCGAGAATGCGCTCCTTGGCCCGCAGGACGGGTCTCTCGATGAGTTTGCCATCGATCACCACCAGGCCCGTGGCGGCCTCGTCAAAGGCCTCCACGATGCGCCGCGCCTCCTCGATGTCGCCGGGAGACGGACTGAACACGTCATGGATGACAGGGATCTGGCGAGGGTGAATGGCGCCCTTGCCGACGAAACCGGTGGCCCGGCTCGCCTCGGCTTCGGCCCTCATGCCGGCCTCGTCGTCGAGGTCGAGCCAGGGAACGTCGATGGCGTCAAGCCCGCTGATGGCCGCTGCCTGGACGACCCTGGAACGCGCGAACAGCATCGCCTCCCAGGCGTTGTCGGCTCCGATGTCGGAGGAATAGTCGACGGCGCCGAAGAAGAGCGACTGCAGCCGCGGACCCGACCGTGCAATGGCGGCGGCGTTTTCCAGGCCTTCCGCGGATTCGATGATGACGTGGAGCGTGGTATCGAGACCGGCTGCATCGAGGTGGTCGGAGACGAGGGCCACCTGCTCCCGGTTGGCCACCTTGGGGAGCATCAGGGAGGGAGGGCCGCACCGGCCGGCATCGATCACGGCGGCGAGGTCCTTGAGGCCCTCGCTCGTGGCAAGGGAGTTGATCCGCAGGACAATCTCGGTGACGCCGGCATCGGGGAGCGCCGCGAGGAGTTCGAATGTGCGTTCCCGCGCACTCGCCTTGTCGCGCGGGTGGATCGCATCCTCGAGATCGATGCAGACGATATCGGCGCCCGAGGCGACCGCCTTGGGAAACATCCCGGGCTTGAGACCGGGCATGAAGATGAAACTGCGTCTCGATCTGGCAGCGGTCATGAACGGCACACTCCGGATTCTGCCTCGCGTCCCATCTTTGCCCCATGGCCCTGCCCCGCGCAATGTGCTTGCGACCGCGGGCAAGCCTGGTGTAGGGATGCCTTCCGGCTTGTGACCGGGCGGGCGTAGCTCAGGGGTAGAGCACAACCTTGCCAAGGTTGGGGTCGTGGGTTCGAATCCCATCGCCCGCTCCAGGTTTGCAACGGCCACAAGAAGAACCGTCGCGGGAAATGTCCGCAAGCCGCACGTGATCCTAAGTCGAGGAGGATGATCATGAAGGACATGGCAATGAACAGGCGAGAACTGGCAAAGGCGATGGCCGCGGTCGGCGTCGGCATCGTGAGCTGGCCCATCCTGTCGCGCAGTGCCCGTGCCGCCGGGGAAATCTCGGGCCACACGTGGGCCGGTTACGATCTGCCCGAACTGATGGGTGGCTACATAGACAAGTACGGCGGCCCGCCCGAGTTCAGCTACATCGCATCGGACGACGAGTCCTTCGAGAAGATCCGCGCCGGCTTTGCTCCGGACTTCATCCATCCCGGAAACTATATGATCCAGCGGTACTATGATGCCGGACTGATCCAGCCGATCGACACCGGCCGGCTCGCCAACTGGTCGACCATCGCTCCCGGCATCGCCGAGATCGACGGTTCCATCATCGACGGCACCCGCTGGTTCGTGCCGGCGGAGTTCGGCAACTCGTCGCTCGTCTATCGCACCGACCTCGTTGACGAGGAGTATCTTGAAGAGAACTCCTGGCAGCTCATTTACGATGAGCGTTACAAGAACCGCCTCGCCTGGTACGACACCGCGGCCGCGACCGTTGCGGTCGCCGCTCTCGTGCTGGGTTACGAGAACCCGTGGACGCTTTCGGATGACCAGCTCGCCGAGGCCCACAAACTGATGTCAAAGCAGCGCGACCTGACACGTTTCTACTGGTCGGACGTCACGCTGATGGAGCAGGCCATCGCCGCCGGCGAGATCGTCGCTGCCTATTCGTGGAACCAGTCCTTCGTGAACCTGCAGAACGAGAACATCCCCGTTGGCTACATGGTGCCAAAGGAGGGGATCTTCGCCTGGGGTTCGGGCTTCATCATCCACAAGGACGCGACGGACCTCGAAGCCGTCTACACCTACATCGACGCCTGGATCGCTCCCGAATCAGGGGCCTGGCTGATCGACAATTACGGGTACGGCAGCGCCAATCTTGCCGCCTACGACCTCGTGCCCCAGGAGCGCCTCGACCAGCTCGGCTTTTCCGATCCGGAGTCGCTGATCGCCAACACGATCTTCTTCCCCGCCCTCGAGCCCGAATTCGAGAGCAAGTACGAGAACCTCTATCAGGAGGTCCGTGCCGGAGGGTGACGTTCGTGTGAGGAGGCCGTGCCATGAGGGCAGCCGTGTGCCGCGCCTTTGGCGAGCCTCTTGTCATCGAGGACCTCGTACTTGACCCGCCGCAGGCCGGCGAGCTTCGCGTGAAGATCGCCGCCTGCGCCATCTGCCACAGTGACATCCACTATGCGGACGGGTCGTGGGGCGGCACGCTGCCGGCGGTCTACGGTCACGAGGCGGCCGGCGAGGTAATCGAGACGGGACCGGGTGTCGCGATGCCCGGGGTTGGCGATCCCGTGATCGTCACCCTGATCCGATCCTGCGGCAACTGCTTCTACTGCGATCAGGGCATGCCCTACCTCTGCGAGACGGAGTTCCCCGTGGATCGCGATGGCCGCTTGCACAGGAAGGACGGCACGCCGGTGCTGCAGGGCCTGCGCACCGGCGCCTTCGCCGAAGAGGTGGTGGTGCACCACTCGCAGGTGGTGGCGCTGCCGCGGTCCGTGCCCCTGGAGAGTGCGTCCCTTCTCGCCTGCGGCGTCATCACCGGCTTTGGCGCGGTGTCCAGGACGGCGCGGATTCCCGCCGGCTGCAGCGTCGTCGTCATCGGTGCCGGAGGTGTCGGTCTGAACAGCATCCAGGGAGCGTCCATCTGCGGCGCCCGCCAGGTCATCGCCGTGGATGTTCTGGACGAGAAGCTCGAATCGGCGCTTTCCTTCGGAGCCACGGCAACGGTGAACAGCGCCGAAGGCGATGTCGGCGAAGCGGTGCGACGCCTCACCGGTGGCCGGGGAGCCGACTATGTCTTCATCACCGTCGGCAATGCCAGGGCCATGGAAGAGGCCATGGACGTGATCCGTCCGGGCGGGACGGCGGTCATCGTCGGCATGCCGGCAGTTGGTGAAATGTCCGCCTTCGAGACCCAGGCCATTGCGGGCACCAGCCAGCGCATTCTCGGCTCCAAGATGGGCTCGACCCGGCCCCAGGTGGATGTGCCGCAGCTGATCGATCTCTATGGCGAGGGCCGGCTAAAACTCGACGAGCTCATCACCCGCACCTACCCCCTCGACGAGATCAACGAAGCCATCGCCGCCGTCAACCGCGGCGAGGCCCTGCGCAACGTCATCGTCTTCGATTCCTGACCTCCGGACACCCCGGCGCGGCCATTCATCACCGGCCATGGCGGCATGGTGCGGAGACGAGCCTGCGCGCAGTGTGAACAGAACGGCTTCGACGCAAGGCATTGACACGGATTTCGTGCTTTACCAATTTTGTGTCATGAAGAACGTTACGGTCACATTGCCCGAGAATGTCGCGGCATGGCTGAGGGTTCGGGCCGCCGAAAACGGGGGCAGTGCATCCAGGTGGCTCGCCGAGTTGCTGGAAGGGATGCGGCGCGGGGAGGACGAATGCGACCTTGCCGTGGAGCGCTATCTGGCCCGGAAACCGCGCACGCTTGGCTGGGTCGACGGTCGCAAGCTGAAATGGGACGAACTGCATGACCGCTCTGGTCTTCGTTGACACCAACGTTCGTCTGCCGACAGGACGGTTCGAACCCCGCCAGACAGTTACGCGCCCATGACTGGATTGCGCATCTCGTGCGTCAACGCGCCGCGCTCATCAGCTTCCA
>JAJEBJ010000151.1 GCA_022822575.1 Alphaproteobacteria bacterium
CCAGGGCTGAATGTTGTGCATCCACTGGTAATAGGTCTTCGTCCACTTCTCCGGGAAAAAGCGGGTCCGCCCCTCCTCCACCGCCTTGATGGCCGGACCGGCAAGGGTGCGCGCATCCGCGTACCACTGTTCGGTCAGGTACGGCTCAACCGGCACACCGCTGCGGTCACCATAGGGAACGGTATGGACGTGCTCATCGATCCGCTCGACGAGACCGGCCGCCTCCATGTCGGCGACGACCTTCCTGCGGACCTCGAACCGGTCGAGACCTCGGTAGGGCGCGGGCACGTTGTCGTTGAGCCGGGCCCGCTGATCAAGAATGTTGATCATCTCGAGATCATGGCGGCGGCCAACTTCGAAGTCGTTGAAGTCGTGTGCCGGCGTGATCTTGACGGCACCGCTTCCCTGTTCGGGGTCGGCCCAGGTATCGGCGACGATCGGAATTCTCCGGCCCACCAGTGGGAGGACGGCGTGGCGCCCCACCAGCGCCGCGTAACGGTCATCATCGGGATGAACGGCGATGCCGGTATCGCCCAGCATGGTCTCGGGACGGGTCGTGGCAATGGTGACGTGAAGGCCGTCGGTTCCCTCGACGGGGTACCGGAAGTACCAGAGGTGACCGCGTGTTTCCCTTGCCTGGACCTCGAGGTCCGAAATCGCCGTTTCCAGACCGGGGTCCCAGTTGACGAGCCGCTTGTCGCGGTAGATGAGGCCCTCTTCATGGAGGGACACGAAGACCTTGATGACAGCCTTCGACAGGCCCTCGTCCATGGTGAAGCGTTCACGCGACCAGTCGGCGGAAGCACCCAGGCGGCGAAGCTGCCGATTGATGAGGCCGCCCGATTCCTCCTTCCACTCCCAGACCCTCTCGATGAAGGCCTCGCGGCCGATGTCGCGCCGCGCGATCCCTTCTTCACCGAGTTGGCGCTCCACGACCATCTGAGTCGCAATTCCGGCGTGGTCCGTGCCTGGTTGCCACAGCGCATCGCGGCCCCTCATGCGTTCATGGCGGATGAGGATGTCCTGCAGGGTGTTGTTGAGGGCATGGCCCATGTGCAGGCTTCCCGTCACATTGGGCGGCGGAATGACAATCGTGTAGGGCCGGGCATTGTCCCGTCTGCCGATGGCAAAGGAACCGCCGTCCTCCCACTCCTCGTAGAGACGGCCTTCCGCCGATGTCGCATCCCACTTCTTCTGCATCATGTCACGTTCCACATCGCACCCGGACTGCCAGATGAACCCTGTCACCAGAATGTAAGGCCGTTGCTTGGGCGCGTCCCGGGATCCAACTTCACAGGGGATTAGGCATCGCCACTCACCGGCCCGGCATTCGTTCCCAGCACAGCCGAACTGGAATACCCGAACCGCACAGCGCCGTCACCTCGGGAAGATGAAGCGGGCTCTGCCCGCCTGTCAGCGATAGTGGCACGCATGACCTGACTTTTCGTCGCAGCAGAAAGGATACACGAGGATCGGCGCCGCCACTGCGGTTGGTCAGTCGCGGCGGCCCATCAGGTCACGGACTTCACGCTCGACAACGCACGCAACGATACCCGGCAGGTGCTCCTCGAGCCAGTCCCGCACGATCGGCGTGATCTGTTCCGCGACCATCTGCTCCAGCACTTCGGCGCGCCCCGATGGAACAGCCGGTGCATCACCCGAACCGGCCGTCTCCTCCACCGCTTCGGCCGCCGATGCATCCCCGGTGTCGCCTGAAACACTCGGCAAACCGGATGGCGGCGTTCCTTCGCCCGGATCGGCCCTGTCGGTCGCCATCATGCCCCTAACGGCCTCGAGAGCCTCGCTCATCGGTTTGTCCTGATTTGTCATGAGGTCTCCGTCACCCGTTTCACTCGAACCAGTCGTCTGAATGGATCGTGTTGTCGCCATAACCCCACAGCGCGGATCGCGCCTTCTCATGGTAGGCACGCTCATCGTAGACCGCGACCGGCAATCCGAGGCTGCGCACGTTCAGTCGACCGGTCGCTGCCAGCAACGCGTAGGCGGCCGTTACCTCCTGGCTGCGGGCACGGGCGAGGCTGACTTCACTGATGAAGAGCGCCTGTTCGGCATCAAGAACGGCAAGCACCGTGCGCAAACCGGCCTGCATTTCGTTGGTGGCACCCTCCAGTGCCGTCGCATTGGCCGCCACCTCTTCCTCGAAGGCCTCGATTTCGGCGCGGACCACCTTCAGGGACTGCCAGGCGCTCACGACACCGGCCTCCACCTGTCTGCGGACGCTGTGGACTTCCTGCTTGAGAGCAGCTGCTTTCTGACGTGCCTCCCGGGTCCGGGCCGAGACCAGGCCTCCCCGATAGAGGGGAACGACAAAGCTGGTCAGAATACGGAAATCATCCCGCCAGCCTTGGTCGAGACCGCCGCCGTCCTTCGCCCGCTTGAATTCCGCCCTCAAGTTCAGCGATGGCCCGAAGTCGGACGCTATGACGTCTGCGTTCTTCCACGCCGCCCTTTCATCCTCGACGGCCCGCACGACAGCGGGGTGTTCCGCCACGGCGCGTGTCGTGGCCTCTTCAAGGCTTGCCGGCAGACCCTCCGGTACCGCCGGCTGTCCGGGACTGTCGGGACTGACACCGACAACCTGCCGGAACCGGGCGGACGCCGTTATCACCTGACCCAGTGCCCGTTGCCTGTCCGCGCGCGCGCCAGCCAGCCGCGCCCGTGCCTGGGCCACGTCGGTCAGGGTGAAGAGGCCCAGCCGGAAACGATCCTCCGTCGCCTCGAGGTGGCGCGCCAGTCTCTGCTCGTTGCTGACCGCTCGATCGAGAATGGCATTTGCCAGGACAACATCCGCATAACTCCGCGCGACATCCAGCAGGACACGTTGCTCGACTTCGGCCAGACCGGCCCGCGCGCCTCCAACGACGTGCACCACCTGGTCGATGCCGGCGGTGACGGCACCGCGATAGAGCACCTGGTCGACACCGATGGACCAGGAGGCCGGTTTGGTGCTCCCGAAATTCTCGTGTTCCCTCAGTCCGAAGTCCCCCTGGAGAGAGAGCGACGGACGCGTTCCGGCATGAGCCTGGGATGCCTGCTCATCGGCGGCTCTCAGGCGTGCCCGGGCCGCTTCGAGCGTCGGGCTGCTCTCGTAGGCGATGGCCATGGCCTCGACGAGAGTCTGGGAGGATGCCGGCCAGGACAATGCCAGCGCGGCGGCGATGACGAGCGCTCTACAACCGGAATTCAGGTTCACGTCTGAAACAGTCCAATGGTGGGAGAAAGGCATCGAAAAGGGACCGCCGGCTGAGGTTGCCTGCGGCGTCACGGCGGATCACGACGGCGCGTCCGACGGTCGCTTCGCTGCATACAGTGACAAGCCGGCCACCCGGGGACAGCTGTTCGGTGATGGTGCGCGGCACCTCGTCGCACCGTCCCTCGATGACGATGACGTCATAGGGAGCCTGTCCTGGCCAGCCCAGCTGCATATCGCCACAAACGACGACGCCATTGTAGACCTCGAGGTGGGCGAGTGTGGCCTCGGCTTTGGCAATCATGTCCGCATCGTCGTCAAGCCCCACCACTGCTGCTGCAAGGCGCGCCGTCACGGCAACGCTGTATCCGGTGGTGCAACCGATGACGAGGACGGCGGCGTCGGGACCGATATCACCGGCCTGCAGGAGACGGGCCAGCACCATCGGCTCGGTCAGGTAGCGACTGCCGCCAAGGCGGATATCCTCGTCGACATAGGCAACTCCACGCAGATGTTCCGGCACGAACAGTTCTCGCGGCACCTCACGCAGCGCCTCGATGAGGTCTTCGTTGTCCACCTTTACCGAGCGGATCTGGTTTTCCACCATGATCTGGCGAACATTCGCAAATTCGATCATCGCGCGCCTTCATTGTCCAAGGGCCTCATCCCGCTCGGGCGAGACGGCACTTCGCAAGCGATCAGGGCGGCAGTATAGTGGATGGATCGCGTTGTGTGGAAGGGTGCCCCACAAGGCGGCAGGGGCTAGGTGGCAGAGTGGTGATGCACCGGACTGCAAATCCGTTTACACCGGTTCGATTCCGGTCCTAGCCTCCATCTCACCATTACGCACCTTTCGGTGCTGAAAACAAACGCTTTTTCTCCCGCAAGAAAAACGCCGGGGAACAGCTTCGTGTAGCTGTTTACTTCCCCGGATGCAACTGCAATCGGGAGACCGGCATGCCCAGGATTACCCTAACCCCGTCCCGCATCGCGGCA
>JAJEBJ010000464.1 GCA_022822575.1 Alphaproteobacteria bacterium
ATCGACAGGCTTGTCGGTGCGGATCGGCGACATCTGCTCCATCGGTGGGAGGCATGGCATTTCCGACTGGTTCTGGCGATGATTCCCATCGTCGCCGGTGGCGTTCTCATCTGGCGCTGGGGACTCGATCTGCTCGTTGCCCTGGCTGTGGCCCTCACCCCCGCCGGCCTGGCGGAAACGATTGATGATGGTCACGTCGCGTTCATCGATCAGGTGATGGCTGTCCCATCCGCCCTGGACGACGGGCAAAGGGAGAGTGTCCGGCTCGTTTTCCGGAACATTGTTTCCGTCGCTCCGGAGCCGCCGCACGGTCCCTACACACTTCTCTTTCGTGACATCACGGGAGTGGGCCCCAATGCCTTTGCCCTGCCGGGAGGGACGATCATCGTCACCGATGCGCTTGTCCGGACCTTTCCCGATCCCGACGTAATCGCCGGAGTCCTGGGCCACGAAATCGCCCATGTCACTGAACAGCACGGACTGAAACGGGTCTACCGCAGCATAGGAACCTTCCTGCTGGTGGCGCTCATCGCCGGCGACGTTGGACCGATCGTCGAGGACATGCTGCTGGAAGGCGCCCTTCTGCTGTCACTCGCCCGATCCCGGGACCAGGAACTGGAAGCGGATCGCATCGGCATCGGCCTTGCCTTCGATGCCGGATATGATCCCGTGGCGCTGGTGCATCTCTTCGAGCATCTCTCCCACGCGAGTGACGTCCCGTCCTGGCTGTCGACCCACCCGGCACTGGACGAGCGTGTCCCTGCCGTCCGCCGCACGGCCGATCGCATCAGCCAGACCGCGCGGTGACGCCATGATCAGTGCGCGGCCCCTGGAGGTGTTGCCAGGACATCTTCGAGGAGGAGCTGGATGCGATCCGGAACACGTCCGGGCACAGTCTGTCGCAGGGGGTTATGCGGTCTCGTCCATCGCTGGCAGCAGACGCCGTCCGACATACCGGGCAAGATCGAGAATCGGGCCCTCCAGCGAGGGTGGCGCGAGCGGGCCGCTCTCGTGGTGGGCGCTGCGGTAGCCCTGCATCATTGGCTCCAGCACGGAGCGGTCCTCGGCCATGGTCTTGTGAAACAGTTCGACGGCACGGTCGACCGCGCCCTGCGTCCATGCGTCTCCCCAGAAGAGAATACCCCCCTTGTAGCGCACCCTGTCCGTGCCCTCGGGCTGCAGGCACAGGAACGAACTGTAGTCCGCGGCAAGTCCGATGCCGCTGCCCGGCTGCACCATCGCCATGATGCAGGTGTCGGACTGCTGTTTCGTCAGGTCTGGATGACCCGCCGTCACACGTGGCAGATCCTCGGGAAAGCCGACCTCGTAGCCGAACCAGTGCTCGCCTGCAGGGATGTGCCTGGCGAGACTGGTGGGATTGAGGTTGTTGAGCGTGTTCCTGTGGAGCGGCGTGAGGTGGTAGCCTTCCATGTAGTTTTCCACCATGGCCTTCCAGTTTGTCTCCCAGACCTCCTCTCCAAGCCAGCCCAGCCACATCTCCTCCATGTGGTAGGGTGCGACCAATGCCTCGAGGTCGGCAAGCCGTGGCGCAAGCGGCCTGGCGGCGGAATCAAGGTTGACGTAGACGAAGCCCATCCAGACCTCGCAAGGGAACTCCGGAAGGCGGCAATCGGCGAAGCGGAAGTCGTCGCGTTCCTGGATTCTCGGCGCCGCGGCAAGCCGACCGTCGAGCTCATAGGACCAATGGTGGTAAGGGCACACAAGCCGTTGGCTCCGGCCTTTGTCACGGACGATCAGGGTGCCGCGGTGGCGGCAGACGTTCGAGAGCGCCCGGATCGTCCCGTCACGGCCGTGCACGATAGCGAGGGGCTCGTTCGCCAGGCGGTAGGGCATGACCTGGCCCGGTTCGGTGATTTCCTCGACGCGGCCGACGCAGTGCCACTCCTTCTTGAACAGATGCTCCACCTCGAGTGCCGCAAGGTCCGGGTCGGTGTAGAACGCCGCCGGCATGGCCCGGGCCTCGTGGTGGCTGCTCGCCAGTGCGCGCCGAAGCGCCGTGCGCACCGTCGCAAATCCGTCCGTCATGACGATGTCTCCCAAGGGCCTCCGGAGATTGGAGTCCGCGCTTGCGTCCCGTCAAGACGGTGGGCGTGCCACCGTGGGAACCCGGACTTGCGTGGTACATGGTCCGGAAGCCGACCGGCGCGCTGAACCTTGGACCCTGCTTGACGACGAGAGGTCGATTTCCCGTGCCGGACAACAGCCGCCCCCCACATTGCTCTTGTTAACTCGCTGTCGTGCGGCAGTTCCGGGAGCGGGCCAACATCCGCTTTGGAATTCAAGCCAATCGACGGAAGGGAGGCCCCGACATGTGCACCTTGGTCACCAGCATGGGGCCGATGTGGCACGATGGAGCGACCAGGCTCCCGGAGCACCGGTCGCAGTCGCCGACGTACCTGCACTGTCATCAGTCCATACTTGAGGAAGAGTACGGTGTATTCCTGCCGCTTCGGAAGCCGTAGATTTCAGCGGGCTGCTATCGTTGCATACCGACCGAGGAGAAATTTCCATGAACCATGATCTGACCGCGCCGCCTGGCATGCCGCCGGCGACCTTTCTGGACTTTCCGTTGGCGCTCGATCTCGACGGTCTGGAGGCGGACATCGCCATTCTCGGCATCCCCTACGGCATGCCTTACAGACCCGACGAGATGGCGAATGACCAGAGTCGTGCGCCCGACGCCATACGCCAGTGCTCCCACATGAGCGACTACACGCGCAACCACTTCGACTGGGATCTCGGTGGACCCCTGCTTGACGACCGGCCCGTCCGGGTGGTCGATTGCGGCAACGTGACCGCCGACATGGGCGATCATGCTGAGCACTACCGGCGTGCCGAGGCCGCCGCCCGCAAGATTCTCGCGTCAGGCGCGGTGCTGGTGACGCTGGGAGGCGATCACGGCATCCCGATTCCGGTCATGCGGGCCCTGGAACGGGAAGACGAGATCACGCTGGTCCACGTCGATGCCCATCTCGACTGGCGTGACAACGTCAACGGCGAGCCGGAAGGCTACTCAAGCCCGATCCGGCGCGCTTCCGAGATGGCGTGGTTCGGCCACATCACGCAGATCGGAATCCGCGGGATCGGGAGCGCCCGCCACGGCGAGGTCGAAGCCGCCCGCGCTTACGGCGCCGATATCGTCTCTGCCTACGAGATGCACGACATCGGCATGGACGCCGTACTCGATCGCATTCCCGACGGTGGACCCTACTACCTGACGGTCGATGCCGACGGACTCGATCCCACCATCATGCCGGCCGTTATGGCCCAGACGCCCGGCGGCCTCGACTGGATGCAGACCCGCAAACTGATCCACGGCCTCGTGGGCAAGGGACGCGTACTGGGCATGGACCTGGTGGAGATTGCGCCCGGGCGCGATGTCGGCAACATCACCATGACCCACGCCGAACGGCTTATCTGCAACTTCATCGGCGCGACCGTTCGCGCAGGCTACTACGAGTAACGGAAGGACCGGCAGCAGCCGCGGAGTGGCCTACCAGGAGCGCAGTACGGGGAAGGTCTCGCAGGTGATGGGGCCTCCCTCGACCAGGTTCTCGCCCCGGTCCGGCGGGTCCGATTCTCCCGGCATGTCGAAGTAGGTCACGTCGTCGCCTGCGAAATTGAGCGAGAGCGCCCCGCGACGGCGGGCGAGATGATTGCCCGGCGCGGAATGGAATGTCCGGGCGTTCCAGACCAGCGCGTCACCCCTGTTCATGGCGACGGTCACGACGTCGGCCTCGCCGTCCCGATCGAAGTCGGGCGGCAGGCGGCGCTCTTCCATGGGGCCGTCATAAGTCATGTCGGGATCGAAGTGGACCGAACGGAAGATCTCGCCCGTCCTGTGTGAACCCCGGATGAAGCGCAGGGCGGTCTCGACCGGGATGTCATCGAGCGCGATCCAGCAGTTGATGATCTGCGTGCCGTGAAGGGCGTAGTAGGACATGTCCTGATGCCAGGGCGTCGAGGCGCTGCGGCAGCCCGGGTGCTTGATGAGGAGGAAGTCGTAGAAGAAGTTCAGCTGGCGCGTCCCGAGCACGCTGCCGAAGAGATCGGCCGCGTGTGATTCGAAGATCACCTTGCGGAACAGCGGGTTCTGCTTCCACATCATCGAGGAGTACTGGAAGGCGCCGTCGTCGCCCTCACCCCGGACGACAACGTTGTGGTCGTCGCTCTCGGCCTGCTCGGTCTGGAACAGTTCGATCGCGTCTTCGATGACGGAGAGCCAGTCTTCTCCCATGACGCCACGCAGGCAGATCACCCCATCCTGCCTGTAGGCCGCGGTGGCTGCCGGTCCCGCGCATCCGAGGGATTCGGGAACGAAGGTCGCCACTGCATCCATGGTCTTGGGCGGGCGAGGCTCAAGCGGCGTCATGGCGCTCCTCCGGCAATTCGTGCTCTGCGACACCAAGGCTGCCCTCTACCGTCGCGGGCCGCAAGTGCCGCCCACGATTGCACCCGGCAATTCCATGAACTGTGGCACTCTGTACCGTGCCGTGCCTTCCTCCCTATGTCCGACGATTGACAAATCACTCGCAAGTGTTCGCAACTCATTTCCCAACGTTCACAAGGCAAGGGGAGTAACGCTGTGACTCGAAACATAAAGGGAGGAATTTCCGGGATCGTGTCGGCGGCCGCTCTGGCGATTGCTGGGACAGCGGGTGCGGACAGCAATGAACCGATCAAGATTCCGATCAA
>JAJEBJ010000452.1 GCA_022822575.1 Alphaproteobacteria bacterium
GCCTTCAACGCACGGGTTTTCTGCACCTTCACTCGGCATTAATTCCGAGCGTCATCCCCGGTAGTGTCGTTCTCCCTTTCAATGAAACGGAGAACGAAAGATGGCTTCGACCTTCAATCGTCGGCACATGCTGGAGTTCACGGCGCTGGCCGACTGTGACCCCATCATCTTTGCGTTTATCGACGATCTCCGCCGTGCGGGGTATGCCGAGAACTATGTCGTACAACATCATCCGGGCGCCGCTCGCCACTTCCTGATTTGGCTTCATCTCAATGGCATTGCGCTCGAGACGGTCGATGGCCCGGTGATCGATCGCTTTGTGCGGCACGACTGCGACTGTCGTGCCGCAGTCCCGGCACGTGTCCAGCTCTGCCCTTGGCGCAAGAGGCGCACCTCGCCCCACATCATGAACTTCGTCCGGTTCCTCGAGCGCACGGGGAGAATCAACACTCCTGGCGACCTGGACGACAACCTCCGCATCCTCGATAGCTTCCTCGAGAGGTTGCGCGGCGACGGCTATCCACCGGGCAGCGTCAGTAGTCACTATGCCGCTTGTGCCGGTCTCATAGCCTGGCTCCATCTCTCGCGGATTCGCCTGCGCGACATGAATCCGGATGTCTATGCACGCTTCCGGAACAGGGAATTCATCTGCTCGATCCCCGGGCTGTTTGCCGGCCAAAGGAAGCGCTCGCCCGAAGGCGGCTATGACGACGAAATGGCCAAGTTCCTCGGGTATCTCGTCGCCATCGGCCAGATCAAACCCTTTGAGCCGACTGTGGAGGAGGAAGTGCTGCCTGTACTCCTTGCCCGTTTCTCCGTGTGGCTTGAACGCAATCGCGGCATCTCTTCGAGGACCATACGCGACCGCATTCGTCTGATCGAAGCGATGTTGCCTGCCCTCGGAGACGATCCGCGGACCTATGACGCCGCCCTGATCCGCCAAGCGTTGTGGGAACAGATGAAGGGTCGGTCGCGAAACCACGCCCGGCAGCTGACAATCACGATGCGCATGTATCTGCGCTTCCTGGTATCGGAAGGCGGCATCGCGGCGGCCCTGGTCGAGGCCGTGCCGACGGTGGCGCAGTGGCAACTGGCAACCCTGCCACGGCACATTCCCATCGAGGATGTGGAGCGCACCATCTCCTCCTGCGGTGAAACCCCAATGGGCGTACGCGATCGGGCGATTTTGTTGTTGTTGGCCCGGCTGGCGCTACGGGCAGGGGACATCATTGACCTGCGCCTCGGCGATATAGAGTGGGACAAGGCCCAGATTCGTGTCTCGGGAAAGTCTCGTCGGCAGACGGTACTACCGCTGCCTCAGGATGCGGGCGACGCACTCCACACCTATATCGCGACGGTGCGCCCCGGGGTGGACGAAGAGAAGGTATTCCTCTGCGTCAACGCACCCATTCGGCCGCTCTCTCGTCCCAACACGGTCAGCAAAATCGTTCAGTCTGCGCTCGACCGAGCCGGGGTTACCACCTTCGCCAGCCGCGGGGCGCACGTGTTCCGGCACAGCCAAGCAACGGCGTTGCTCAGGTCCGGAGCAACGCTTGATGTCGTCGGATCCTTGCTTCGGCACGCCTCCCTCGACACGACCATGATCTATGCCAAAACCGACGTGGGGATGTTGCGAGAGATCGCCCAACCTTGGATCGGAGGGTTGGAACGATGACGAATGCAGCCGCAATGACCGATCACGTCGCACGATACGTCTTGATGAAGCAGAAGTGCGGCTACCGATTCACGACCAACGCAATGATGTTACGGGGCTTCGCGCGGTTCGCCGAGCATCGCAACGAAACACTCATTCGTTCCAGAACCGTCCTTGATTGGGCATTGGCATCGACGGCGGCATCACCACCTCGGCGAGCCAAGAGGCTACATACGGTGCGCGCATTCGCCTGCTGGTTGCACGCCGAAGATTCGAGTCACGAGGTTCCGCCTCGTGGCATCTTTGGCAGTCAGTCCTATCGGAGATCGTCTCCGCATCTGATATCGCTTCCGGACATCAGGAAACTTCTGGCGGCGGCACTGTCCATCGGGCCCGCCGATACCATCGCCCCGCTGACTTGGCACTACATGTTCGGACTTGTCGCCTCCACAGGTCTGCGCATCGGCGAAGCCGTCGCTTTGAAATTGGATGACATCACTGCTGACGGCCTCATCATCCGAGACACGAAGTTCAGAAAGACGAGGATGGTCGCCCTGCACCCGTCTACGCGGGACGCACTGAACCGCTATCTGACGGCACGGCACAAGGAGAAAACTCCGGACGAGCATGTGTTCGTGATTACCACTGGCGGACCTCCAAGCAGGAAGCGTACGAACACGGTCTTCCGCAAACTCGCTGAGCAGGCGGGAATCCGTGAACCCGGTGCACCGGGACCAACGCCCCACTCGCTGCGTCACTCCTTCGCCGTGCGATCGCTGGAGAACCTTGATCGCGGTGCCGATCCGGGCCGTCACATGCTGGCGCTCGCCACCTACCTCGGCCACACCAAGGTGTCGGGAACCTACTGGTACTTGGAATCGACCCCGGTCCTTCTGCACGCCATCGCCGAAGCCGCCGAAAAGACGCATTCCATGCGACACGGAGGTTCCCATGACTGACCTTGCCCCCCACCTCACTGCGTTCCTCCAGGAATACCTTCCCCATGAAAGGCGTTTCAGCCGGCACACCGTGCAGGGCTACACCGACTGCTTCCGGTTGCTCGTGCTCTACGCGGCGGAACAGGCGAAAGTCCGTCCCTGTGCCCTGAAGATCGAGCACTTCACGGTGGCGCTCCTGATCGCCTTCCTCGAGTCACTGGAGATAGAACGCAACAACAGTGTCGGCACCCGGAATACCCGTCTCGCCGCCATCAAGTCCTTCTTCCGCTACCTGGAATACCGTGTCCCGAGCTGTCTCGACCACGCATTACAGGTGCGCTCCATTCCGCAGAAGCGCGCTGACAAGCCCCTGATCGACTGGCTCGAGCGCATCGAGATACAGGCGCTCGTGGATGCCCCGGACACCGGGACAGTGGCAGGCTTGCGCGACCGCGCGATGCTTCATCTGTGCTACGCCGCCGGATTGCGGGTGTCGGAATTGACCGGGCTGACGCTCGACAGTCTGTCGAGTCCGCAGCTCGAAACCATACGTATCCTGGGCAAGGGGCGGCGTGATCGCGAGCTGCCGCTGTGGAAGGAAACGAAAACCGTTCTCCACGAGTGGCTCGACGTTCGGCCTCCGGTCAACAACCGCTACCTGTTCCTCAATGCACGGGGGCGCGCGATCAGCGCAGACGGCTTCGCCTACATCCTCAAGCAGCACGTCGCCACGGCGGCACAGAGGGTTCCGTCAATTGTGGGCAAGCGGGTGACCCCGCATGTGCTCCGGCATTCGGCGGCAATGACCATCCTGCAAGCCACCGGGGATATCCGAAAGGTCTCTCTCTGGCTCGGTCATGCAGACATCAAGACCACCGAGGTGTACCTGCGTGCGAGTCCGGCCGAGAAGCTGGAGATCCTCAAAGCCAACACGCCGCCGTCCATCCGACCTGGGGCTTTCCCCGGCATCAAGGACAGCCTGATGAGTGTCCTCGGCGGGGGATGACGCTCGGAATTAATGCCGAGTGAAGGTGCAGAAAACCCGTGCGTTGAAGGCGAATCGTGGACCTCACTCGGCATTACATACCTCTCCGGATAATGGCGGAGCTCGGCCTCGACACCCGGGCGGTCCGCGACGCGCTGGCCGACGACCTGGCCCGGCGCTGCCCCGACCGAGAGGCCCCGGCGGACCGGAGGTAGAGGGTAGCGAGAGAAGGGTGAGCGGGAAGGGGTCGGGGGGAGTGGCCCCGGCCTCGACCGCTCGCCAACCCATCGTCATCAACGCGAACCTGAAGGAGTATCGCAATGGCATTCGGAATGAACCGCGTCGAACTCATCGGCCGCCTCGGCGCCGACGTCACCGTGAACCACCTCACCTCGGGGGGCCGCGTCGCCAATCTGAGCATCGCGACCGACGAGAGCTACCGGAATCGCCAGACCGGCGAGATGGTGGACAAGACCGAGTGGCACCGGGTCGTGACCTTCCAGGACGGCCTCATCGACATGCTGGAGCGCAACGCGAAGAAGGGCCGGCTGGTCCACGCCGAGGGCAAGCTCCAGACCCGCCGCTGGAAGAAGGACGGCGAGGACAGCGACCGCTTCTCGACCGAGATCCTGGTCGTGCCCGGCCACAGGGTGCAGTTCCTGGACAAGCCGAACGGCGCGAACGGGAACGGCACGCAGGCCCCGGCGGCGCAGGCGACGGAGCCCGCGAACGGCGGCACGATGCCGGCCGGCGCGACCTCGGGGCCGTCGGACGATTTCGACGACGACATCCCGTTCTGAGTCGACCCTCCCTCACAACTTCCCTCCACCTCGGGGAGTCGGCGCCGCCCGGCGTCGGCTCCCCACTTTTTTTGCAGCCGGCTTCGAGTCCGCCCTCCGGCCCGGACCTCGCGCCCGCGCTGCGCGTGTTAACGGCGGCGTAGATCCGCGCATAAATGGCGAACAACACGCGGCTGGACCCACAAGATGTAGGGCGAGGCGTC
>JAJEBJ010000134.1 GCA_022822575.1 Alphaproteobacteria bacterium
GGCCGCCTGGCGGGACGAGGTCGCGCGCATGCCGCCTTCCGGTCCGGCGGCAGCCCAGGGCGATCTCCATCACCGGGCACACGCGCTGATGGACGAGGGCCGGGCGCTGCCGTTCTCCTGGCAGTCGCGCGGCGTCACGGCGGACGACATGGCCGGCGCCGGGGAGACCATCGAGCAGGCGGTCTCCGGCATCGCGGCATCGCTCGTCCGCATGGAGACCAGGACGTTCACCCGCCTTGAGGAGGCAATCGGCAGGTTGCCGCCGTCGGTCCATCCCCTCGACGACGGCAACCTGGCGCTGCTCCGCGAGAGCGTCGATCGCCTGGAGGGGACTTCGGCATCCGATCGCGAACTGGTCCGATCCCTCGGGGCGTGGAAGGCCCGGATCGCCGGCTGGGAGGCCGACCGCCGGGAGGCCGGCCGCCTTGCCGACCGGGCGTTGAACCTTGAATCAAGCCGCCCGGACAGCGGGACCGCTGGCCTGACGGACTGGTCACGCAATGCGCGGGCCCTCATCGACGATGCGGCCGCGCTGGAAGCGGGAATGGGCCGGGAGGTCCTCTCCCTCCACATGCGGGCCCGCGGGCACGATCCGGACGCCATCGCCCGGATCGTCGGGGCGGCGCCGGGCTGGCTCGCCCGCGCCGAGGCGTTGACGGACGAGAGGAACCGCGCCGCTCACCTCGTCAGGCTGCGCCATGCCTGGCGGGAGATCCGGGAAGCGGCGCACGGGTCCACCCGGACGATTCCGTGGAACGGCCAGGACCCCCTGGTGCGGGGAGACCGGCTCTCCTGGCACGACGAGGGCGGCAGGCGCGACATGATCGTCGACCGTCTCCTCATCATCGCGAGCGACGCGAGATTGAGCACGATCATCCTCGAGCCGCCGGCAGGCACGGGCGAGAGCGTGCGCCTCGACGGGTTCCGCATCCGGGACCTCGCCGCCCGGGGCGGTCTGCGGCGCCGCCTGTGGCCCGACGAGACCGTGCGTGACATGGAGGTCGCGCGCCAGCACGGGACGCCCGACCAGACGTTCAGCATCCCGTGCGACGATGGCGTGGTTCCCGGCGACCGTGTCCGCTGGACCTGCGTGTGGGATCCCGGCCTGCTGACGCAGGGGACGGTCGTCGAGGGCGACACGCCCCAGGTCGAGGCCACGGTCGAGGCGGTGTCGGAGGGCGCGTCGTGGCGGGGACGGCTGGTGACCCTGAAGGTCGAGCGGTCCTGGGGACTGGAGAACGCCCCCGAGGCCGGCCAGATACTCTATCAGCGCGAATCCGAACTCGCCTGGCGCGGCTCTCTCCGAGTTCCCTGGGCCGACGAACCCCTGCGCGCCGCAAGGATGGCGGAGGCCCGGAAGGTGGAGCTCTCCCGGGGACGGTCCCGTGGCATCCGGATGTAGGGCGGCGGGATCAGGCGGGCGCGTCGCCTTCGTCCAGAAGATCGAAGAGCGTCGCGGGTTCCGGCGCTCTGTCGGACGCCGCCGCCGCCGGGCGTTCGTTCCGTGCCGGTGCGGCCCGCTCGAGGATCCGCGTCGCCGTCTCCTTCCCGACGATGCAGGCGAGGCGATGGTGGAGATGACGCCCGTGGCCCTTCTTCGCCATGACGTCGGCGAAGGCCATGAAGGCGGCCGCGGTCCGCACCTGCATGTCGACCACGAGCGGCGTCGCGTCGGCCTCGCCGCCGATCAGGCGGGCGCGGGCCGCGCGCGCACATCCCAGGAGTTCGCGCTGCTCTTCGCGGTCGAGCACCACCGGGCGGTCGTCGTCCCCCTCCCCGGCGTCCCTCTTCACGAGATCGATGAGGTAGCGGGCGCAGGACTGTCCGCGGCGTGCCGCGTTGGCCTTCACCGTCTCCCATTCGGCGTCCGTCGCCGCGATCACGATGTGCTTCGACGGCGTCCGGCTCCGCCGCTTGCGGCGGGGCCGTCTCATGGCAGGTTCCGGGCCAGCGCGTCGATGCCGAAGAGGTTGAGACCCTCGGCGTCGGGCAGCTCCCGCCGCAGCGACCGGCTCAACCGGTCGAGGGCGCGGACGCTCTCGAGGACCTCCCGCTGCTCGGCGGGCGAGAGATGAACCGGGTGGATGTCGGGATCGTCGGCAAGGGCAAGCTTGACGAGATACCGGGAGACCGGCTTGCCGCGCTTCGCCGCCTGTTCGCGGATCAGCGCCTGATCATCGGCGAGTGCATAGACGGCCCGCTGGCGCTTGAGCGGCCGGCTCACCGGTCCTCTCCCGACGTCTTCCAGCGGTTGGCCGCACCGGGATCGGTCAGCGTCGCCAGCACGCCCTCCCGCTCCAGGAAGCCGTCCACCGCCGCGCAGGCGTCCTCCCAGGCCTCGCCGGTGCCGGCCTCGCGAAGACGGCGCTCCTCGAGCCTCGAGAGCACCAGCAGCTCGCGCACGGCGCGGCGCCTCACCTCCGGCGGCAGGGCGTCCGGCATCAGCGCCCGGTGGACGATGAAGCGCGAGACCTCCATGCCCGCGGACGCCGCCGCGCGGGCGATGCGCTCCCATTCGGCGTCGCTCGCCATGACGGCGCGCTGGCGTCTTCCCTGTCCGGCCGTCATCGCTCTTGTGGCATGGTTGTGGTCGATAGGTGCTGTGCAATATCGTCCATTGCTTGATTATTCACCTTCGATGGTCCTCATATGGTGCTTCGACTGTCATAGGATATATCGTTCATATGTACTCTTTCCATCGCTTGAAAACCCACGGACCTCCGTCCTGTCTGCGGCTGACAGGATACACGCTCCACTTCCCCGAATGCAATAATTCTACGATATAGCAACGATAGCATATCTCCAGATGGACGTTCTTGATGCTGTTGACAGGTCATGCAACATGCTGTATCAGCGCACATATGTGAGAGAGGATGCGTTGCTGGTTCAGTCGTGTGGCCACCTTAACCGAACTATCTGGGATGTACACCTGACGACGGCGGCTGACGTCGCCACCAACCCTCCACGAATGATGGTGTCGAATCTGCTCACGGGTTTCTCCTCTCAATGTTGGTGGTATGACGGACTGACCGGCGAGCCTAAGGAGGCGCTACGCCTAGCTGCCTGCCAATTTCCAGACCGTCCTCCCAGCAGTGGCGATCGATCCGCACCTCGCCCTCTCCGAGCGCTCGTCTCCGGCGAGCGGCGCTGCCCTCGCCGGGATACCTGATCTCCTTCACACCGGGAGCCTTCCTGGAGTTCTTGACCGCTTCGATGCGCCCACCCACGGAGTGCTTGAAATCCTCGATGCTGCCAAAGATCTCCGGGTCGATCGCGATGAACAGGTGACCCTTGCGGGCCGCATCCTTTTCCACGTGATCCACGCCCATGTCACAACCGACCAGGGCGCCCGAGAGGAAATCGATCAGCAGCAGCAGTCCGTACCCCTTGTGTCCGCCCGGATCGATAGCGCCGATGTCGCGCGTGTAGTCGAGGCCGTCACACACCAGATCGGGGTCGCGCGTGGAATGCCCGTCCCTGTCGTGAGCCACCCCTTCGGGGAGCTTGCTCTGGTAACGCCGGGAATAGCGCACGTAGGTGGGAAGCGTTGCGCAGGGTGTAAAATCGGACAGGAACGGCGTGCTCCCGGTCGGCACCGAAAACGCCATCGGGTTGCTTCCGATGATGGGCTCGACGCCGCCGATCGGGTGGACGACCGGTACGACGTCGTCGCTGAACACCATGCCAATGACATCGCGGTTCGCGATGCGCTCCGCGTACAAGCCCGCATGAAACAGGTCATGGCTGTTTCTGACCCCGACGACCGCGCAACCCGCGTCTTTCGCCTTGGTGGATGCGACATCGGCCGCCAGAAGGGCAGCCAGCGGACCCGGGCCCGAGTTTCCTTCGATCAGCGCAAAGCAGGCCTTTTCCCTGACGATGACAGGTTTTGCGGTCGGGTCGGCCTCGCCCTTCCGGTAGTACTGCAGGTGGCTGTTGATCAGGTGATTGAAGCCCTGCACACCCACACCTCTCAGATCGGATTCAAGGTGCACGTCCGCCACCACGGCCGCAGCCTCCCGGTCGAACCCCACGGCTTCCAGGAGACGTTGCATGTAGGTCCGCAGGACATCGATCCGAACCGCTACTGTTTCGTGGCCAAGCATGATGTCTCCTTCCTAATGACCTGTATGGCTGCCCTAATGACCTGTATGGCTGCCGTGGACGGGGCCGTGCCGGTCTCGAGGATGCTGACCCGAAGCGAACAGACCAAAATCTCCGCCTCTCTCCACCCTCGAGGCTCCGCCATTCCGACCCCGCAAGGACAGGTCGAGATCGAGACAACCTGCTCGATCTCGACGCGGAACTCAATTTGTCCGCCAACATCGGCATCGCTGGTCCCGAAACAGAGTGCGAGGACAACTGGACCCAAGAGATCGTGAACGGCATGCTGCACGATACACACGAGGAGGCAGAATGATGGATGCAATCGTGACGGATCCCAAAGCGTTCATCGGCTTCGACGAGCCGGTGCTGGCCCATCTCGGGCAGAAGCCCGAGATGGTGGTCTGGGACACCAGCGACGAGAGGATGTGGGTCGAAATTGAGCCGAACATCTTCTTCCGCCCGTTGATGTTTGACATGGTGACCGGCGCCCACAGCGAACTTCTCAAGATCCACGGGCCCGCGACCCTGGGCCGGCATCGCCACACCGCGGCCGTGCACGGCTTCGTGATCAAGGGCGAGTGGCACTACAAGGAGCACACCTGGAGAGCGAAGCAGGGCTCCTACATCTATGAGGCTCCGGGCGAGGTGCACACGCTGACCGTCGATGCTGACTGCAAGGAAATGATCACGTTCTTCTATGTCGGCGGGTCACTGATCTACATGGACGACGACGAGAACATCCTCTCGATCGAGGACAACATCGGGCTGATCGAGATGTGCCGGAGTCACTTCGAAAAGGTGGGTCTGGGCGGCGATTTCGTGCACAACTTCATCCGTTGATCGCAAAGCCCGATGAGGATCGCGGGCGGACTCCAGGTGGGACACCCGCAGCGCGCCGAGTGTGCGCGACGCGGCACAATGCCGGTCTGGGAGACAGGGTCCACGTGTTCCCCGGCTGCCGGCGAGGTTCCCGTCACGCGAGTTGAAGAGGCGTGAGCGGCAGCGCGTCGGCGGTCCCGTCAGCCCAATCGTGTTCTGGGGGACGTCGGTGCCGGGTCTGCCTCGCTGCTTGCCGCGAATCACGTCCAGAAACGATGAAGTCCGGGTAGGGCGCAACAAGGAAATCGACCAACGCTGGAGGGAAAGGTGGACAACACGAAGCTCTGGGGCGGAGAGCCCTACTATGGTCTGGATTACGAATTCGACCCCCAGTGGTTCCTCACCGATGAGCAGAAGAAGCTCCAACGCCAACTCATCGAGGTGTGCCACGATGTCCTTCGTCCCAACGCGGCCAGGTGCGACGAGTCGGGCACTTACCCCTGGGAGAGCGTGAAGGCTCTGGCCGAGCTGCGGCTGCTCGGCTGCATCGTGCCCGAGAAGTGGGGTGGACGTGGCGAGAATCACACGGGCCTCGCGATGATCGGAGAGACCATCACCCGTTACGGCTGTCCATCGACCGGGGTGATCTTCATGATGCACATGGCCGGTCTCGCGGCGCTTCTGTTCCGGGCCGGTGACAATCGGGCCATACAGGAACTCCTTGCCCGCATCGACACCGACGTCATGATCGGTTCGGCCTCCTACACCGATCCGGAAACGGGTGGCCACTTCTGGTATCCGAAGGTCTCCGGCGTTGAGAGGGTCGACGGCGGCTGGCATGTCAAGAAGCGTTCCGCGTTCACCACCTCCTGCGGCGAGGCCCGCTGGATGACGACCCAGACGACAAGCCCTGGCTTTGACGGAGACTATTCCGACCTCTCCGTCTTCCTCGTCTACGAGGACGAAATGAAGCCCAACCCGGGTCTGTGGGATGTCATGGGCATGCGGGCTACCAGTTCCGGTCCTGTCGATTTCGACGTGGTGCTGCCCGAGGACCGTATGGTCGGTCCGCCGGGCGACGGCGCCGCGTCCAACGACGAGGCCGTCAACGCGGTGGGGATGATCATGTACGGCTCGCTCTACTGCGGGGTTGCCATGGGGGCCCTGGACATCGCCAAGCGCTATACAACCCGGCGCCGCCACGCCAACTTCGGTCAGTGCGTCGCAGATTATCCGACCACGCACGATGTCTACGGAACCAGCCTGGTGGATGCCCAGGCCGCGCGAATGTTCCTCTTCAGCTTCTGCCAACAACTGGACCGGGCCACCAACAACGGCGATTGGACCCTCTACGAGGGCGATCCCGATGCGCGACCCCGTTCTCCCTATATTCTGTGGGGTTTGAAGGTGAAGGAAGTGGCGGCCCGCGCCGCCAGCGAGGTCACCGAGCGCATGTTCCGGCTGTTCGGCGGGTCAGGGTTCAGTCGCAACCTCGAGATCGAGCGCCTTTTGCGGGACTCCAAGGCCGGCTGGGTCATGGGACCGAGCAACGAGGTGACCCGCGGCATGGTGGGACGCTGGGCGCTGCACGGCGGCGAGGCCGTTGACTGGTGGAATCAACGACCGAACGTTGGCCTGCTCAACGCCGAAATCGGCAAGCTCGACCCTGAAGGCAAGAGGAAACTCATCGCGGAGCTTGAATCCACCCTCGCCTGAGATTTCCCGCCATCGGGATCGGGCGGCATCGTCGTTCAGGCCCCGAACAGCGCCGAATTGCGCGGATCGTGCGGCGATGCCCTGAACGACCGTTCGATTCGCCACCACGTGCGCGCCGTGCCTTGCTGAAGCGCCGGATCATTCCGAGAACTGCGACGCAACGACTTCGGCGATCCGCTGCCTGGTCATGCGCATCGACGTATCACACGAGACGATCCGCAACCGGGAACAGGACAGGCGCTGCCCGGCCGGCGCGTGCTGTTACGCCCGCCGCATGCCATCCGAAAGAATCACCGCGACCCGCGGACGGGGTCCTGGAGGCCTTCCTCGGCGGCGTTTCGTTCATCCTCGGCGAACATCTCTTCGAGCTCTCGGGTCCAGTGCTTCGCCTCTTCGGCCATGCGGTCGGTGTCGTGCGCGATCGCGTGCTGGCTGAGCAGGCGTTCGGTGTCGTGGTCGCGGAAGGTGTTGACGGTGCGCCGGCTTTCGAAGTCGTCGAGTCCCAGTTCCGTCAGGATCCCGTGGGCAAGTTCGAGGCTCGAATGAAAGGTGTCGCGCACGATGTGCGTGATGCCGAGGTCCATCAACGCATGGGCGTGCTGGCGGTTGCGTGCACGCGCGAAGATCGTCAGGTGCGGAAAGTGTCTGCGCACGGCGTGCGCCGTCACGAGCGATTGCTCGACATCCTCGATCGCAAGCACGAAGAGAACCGCCTTGTCGGCATTGGCCGCGCGCAACAGTTCGACGCGGCTCGCGTCTCCGTAGTAGACCTTGTTACCGAAGCGGCGCACGAAGTTGACCTGGTCCGCGCTCGTCTCGAGCGCGGTAAAGCCGATACGGCGCACGCCCAGGATGCGGCCCACGATTTGGCCGACCCGGCCGAAGCCGGCAATGATGACCCGGTTCTCTTCATCGATGCGCTGCACATACGCCGGTTCCTCCTTCGGTTCCAGTTGGGCGTTCAAACGGTCGCCCACCCTGAAGGCCAGCGGTGTCGCCGCCATCGACAGTGTCACCGCGACGATCAGCATGTCGGCGGTGTGCCCGTCCATCAGCGCGGAAGACACGCCAAGAGCGAGGATGACGAAGGCGAACTCGCCTCCCTGCGAGAGCGCCACGGCGGTACCGCGAATCGTGCGCCAGTTCGCCGTTTCGGAACGCACGACAGCGATCAGGCAGAGCATCTTGACCAACATCAGACCGAGTGCGAGGCCCAGCACAGCGAGCGGCGTTTCAATCACCAGACCGATGTTGACAGTCATCCCGACTGCCATGAAGAACAGGCCGAGAAGCAGCCCCTTGAAGGGCTCGATATCGGCTTCCAGTTCGTGCCGGTACTCGGAATCGGCGAGCAGCACGCCGGCCAGAAATGCGCCGAGGGCCATCGAGAGGCCGACAAGCTCCATCAGCAGGGCCACGCCCACGACCGTGAGCAGGGCCGTGGCTGTGAACACCTCGTGCGTACCGAACCGCGCCACGAGCCGCAGCGCATGGCGCAGGAGGTAGCGGCCACCGAGCACCATCAGAGCGATCATGCCGACCGCCTTGACGATATCGAGCCAGAGAGCTCCCTCCGCGGCGCCGGCGGACGCGGGCGGACGCGGGCGCCAGAAAGGGCAGGAGGGCCAGAATGGGGATCACCGCGAGGTCCTGGAACAGCAGGATTGAAAACGACAGGCGGCCGTGGCGGGTCGTGAGTTCGTTGCGCTCGGCGAGCGCCTGCAGCGCGAAGGCGGTTGAGGACAGCGATAGGGCGAGTCCGGCAACCACGGCGGTCTCGAGCGGCAGTCCCAACGCGAAAGCAAGACCGGCGAGCGCTACGGCGGTCAGCGCGAACTGCCCTCCGCCCAATCCGAACACCGCCCGGCGCATGGCCCAAAGACGCAGCGGCTGCAGTTCGAGGCCGATGACGAACAGCAGCAGGACGACGCCGAGTTCGGCGAAATGAAGGATCTCCTGCTCGTCGTCGACAAGATCCAGCGCCCAGGGGCCGACGATCAGGCCCGCCAGCATGTAGCCGAGAACCGAACCCATTCCGGCCCGCTTGGCAAGCGGGACGACGACCACGGCCGCGGCGAGAAAGATGGCAACCTGTTCGAGAAACGCCATGTGACTCACCCCTTCTCTTCGAACCGCGTCCGCAGCGTCGGATCTTGTGGCCGCAACACCGGAACTCTACCATGCCGGCCGCACGGGCCGGCGCCACGGGAGTGTGTTGAACATGCTCGACATCGAAAAGGTGGACCACATCGGCATCCGGGTCAGCGACAGGATCGTGTCCATCGCGTTCTACGAACGCCTCGGCTTCAAGACCCTCGCCGACGCGGGCTTCGAGAAGGGCCACCCCATCATCATGCAGCATCCCTCGGGTGTCGTGCTCAACCTGCTCGGCCCGTCAAATGCCATGAACGGCACAAACATCCTGATGGACGTGGACGAGAAGTATCCGGGCATCACCCACGTGGCGTTCAAGGTGGCATCGCTTGAGTCCGCAAAGGCGTTCCTTGCGGAGAGCGGCATTCCGCTCAGCGGTCAGTTCTCGTTCAAGGACCTGCGGGCGGTCTTCATTCGCGATCCCGATCGCAACGTCATCGAGTTAGACGCCTACGCCGGAGAGGAGCCGAAGACACGGGCCGAACCTGATGAGGATTCCGGCTACCAGGCGCATCCATAGACGGTAGACATGGCTCGGTGCGCCTGCACCGCCGTGAGCAGCCCGCTGTCCGCGCCAGGTGGCCGTTCGGCTCGGCAAGCGCGACGATCATGACGCCGCCGGAACGGAC
>JAJEBJ010000247.1 GCA_022822575.1 Alphaproteobacteria bacterium
GATATCAGCGTCGCGCCCATCGGCAGATAGCCCGACGTCAGACCCTTCGCGCAACTGATGAGGTCGGGGGCCATCTCGAACAGGGAATCGGAGGCAAAGAACTCGCCCAGGCGGCAGAAGCCGGTCACCACCTCGTCGGCAATGACCAGGATGCCGTGCCGCTTGCAGATCTCAGAGATCCGCCGGAAGTATCCCGGGGGAGGATCGATAACGCCGCCCATTCCCATGATGGGTTCGGCGAAGAAGGCGGCCACCCTTTCCGGTCCAATCTCGAGGACCGTATCGTTGAATTCCTCTACGAGGTGATCGCAGAAAGCCTCGAGCGACATGCCGTCGGGCCGGCGATAGGCATAGGGCGCCGAGACATAGCGGATGTTCTCTTCGGGTGTATCGAAACCGACCTTGTTGAAATCGAGACCCGACAGGGCAGCCGATACGGCCGTGCTGCCGTGGTAGGCGCTGTGCCGGCTGATGACGATCTTGCGTTCACTCTGCCCCAGGTGATTGAAGTAATGCTGGACGATTCTGAGCGCCGTGTCGTTGGCCGTTGATCCTCCTGTCGCATAGAACACGTGGTCGATGTTGTCGGGCGCCAGTTCGACAAGTTTTGCGGCAAGATGTGCTGCCGGCGGCGTCGATGTGCTGTGAAACGGATTGGCGTAGGGCAGGCGACGTGCCTGTTCAGCGATCGCATCGACGATTTCCGACCGGCCATAGCCAACATTGACGCACCACACGCCGCCGATGCCGTCGATTAGTTTCCTGCCGTCGACATCCCAGACATAGGGCCCTTCGCCTTCGACGAGAATCTCCGAACCCGTCTCGTGGAAGGTCGCGAAATCGGCCCAGCCATGGACGACGTGATCGCGATCCTTGGTCCAGAGATCATGTGCATCGTACGCAATGTTCGATCTCATCCCTTCTTCCCATTCGTTGTGTGTTTCGCCGGAGCAACCTGATCGTCCGGCCAGGATCGGTCAACCAGCATTTGCATACAAAAACAATGGGGACTTATCTCGTTGACTGAAAAGCTCACGCTGCCAGCCTCCGATCCGTTTCACGGATCATCGGAGTGCCTGACGGCAACGCTCCCTCCCCGTGCAGATGCGCCTGTCCCCGACGCCTGATGTTGCGGGCCGCGTTCAGGTCCGCATGGTCCGCATGGCCACAAGCCACGCACTTGAATGTCGCTTGCGACGGGCGCGAGGCGGCGTCCACCGTGCCGCACTCCGCACATGTCTGGCTGGTATGCGCCGCGTTCACCGCGATGAGGCGCGGAGCCTTGTAGCCGAGCATCGCCCGCAGGTCGCTCCAGCCGGTCGCGAGGATGACGCGGTTGAGGCCAGCCTTCTGACGCACGCTGGATCCCGGTTCCTCGACGGTGCCCTTCGCAGTGCGCGTCATGTTGGCGGTCTTCAGATCTTCCACAACGACCGTTCCGACCGCCAGCTTTCGGGACACGTGATGCTGCCAGTCGCGCCGCTTCATGGCGATCCTGCGCATCGTCCGGGCATGGCGGCGGCGGGTGCGCTCACGCCGCCTGCTGCCCTTGCGCTGGCGCGACATCCTGCGTTGCAACCGCTTGCGTCGCGCTTCAAGGCGGCGCACGTCCGGCGCATGAAGGATCTCGCCGTCACTGGTGGCCACTTGGCCTGCGTTCATGTCGATGCCAGTCACCGTGCCGTCATCGGGCCGTTCGACAGACGCCACCCTGTAGCAGACGGTCGCGTACCACTTGCCGTTGACCTGCCTGATGACGGCGCGGACCGGCTTGCCGTCGGGGTAGGGATTGCCGCCGCGGCGGCGCAGCGTCATCGGCCCGATCTTCGGGACGTGGAGCTTGCCGTCACGGATGCGGATGTTGTCCGGGATCGTCACGCTGTCATTCCCGCGCCGCTTGAACTTCGGGCGGCCACCCTGCCCCCTGAAATAGCGTTGCCATGCATCCGCCTGGTATCTGAGCGTGTAGCGCACAGGCGCACACGGCATCTCCTGCAGCCACGGCGTGACGCGTCGAAGCTGGATGAAAGCCTTGCCGAGCGTGAAGAACGAAACGCCAGGCAGCCGTTCCGCCCCCGCCAGTCTCGCCGCTGCGACAAGCTGCTCCTGCTGGTCGAGCATGGCGTTCCAGACGAAGCGGCAGGCGCCCGCAAGGGCAGCCAGCCTGCGCGCCTTCTTCCGGGATCCGGGAAGCAGTCGATAGACAATCTGTCGGTATTCGGTATCGTCCGCCATGCGCGGTCGGCCCTCCATTGGCCGTTTGGTGGGGCGGGGCAGGCGACCCCAAACCACACGCGCATCATTCCCCAAAATCGCCATTCCGTCAAGGATGTAATCGCCAAACGATACATACCGCATTCGTGAGGCGTCAACGCGGTGCGTCCGGTCGACACCCGGGTCGGGAGATGTGCGATCCAGGAATGAACGCCTGGTGGCGCCATCGCGTGCGGACCTAGCGGTAGCGGGCCGTCAAGGGCGCCGAGGGATCCGGGCTGCCGGCGACCCAGGCCTCACCATTTTCGATCCGGTGGCGCGCGGTGTCGACTAGCCGCGCCAGGTGTTCGGGTTCATCGCAGTTCTCTTGACGGCCTTCGACAAGTCCAGCGTTGATGCATGCCCGGATCATGGACAGCAGTTGCCGGTCCTCCGTGACATCGGGGCCGTATCCGAGTTCTCGGAGCCGTCCGGCGATCACGCCGGGTGGCGCCCAACTCGGGGTGATCTGATACCGCGGCTTCACCCCGATCTGTTCGGGGTCGAGATCACCGGGACGATCGGTCTGCTCGAACAGGGGATCGACATAATGATAGGCGCGGGCGCCCACGACCGGCGTGTTGGGCGGAATGCCGTGATGATCATGGATCTGCCACATCCTCTCCGCCGTGATCATGAGGCGATGCATGTCGTACTGCTGAACGACGTGACGGTTGCGCGCGCGCATCAGGTTGGTGAGAAACATCAGGACGGAACCGTGGCCCCCCTGGGCTGCCTGGGGCGTAAACCCGGACCACACACCATCGGCGCCCGCCAGAACGGCTTCCACCGTCGTCGCGTCCTCCATTCCGTTGCCGGAGTGGGGATGAAC
>JAJEBJ010000078.1 GCA_022822575.1 Alphaproteobacteria bacterium
AGGTCACCACGCGGCCCACGCCGCTCCAGAAGAAGGCCCTGGACCACCTCGGCGTGCGCCTGTAGCGTTCCCAGTAGCGACACACGCGATTCTCTCGAAGGTCAATACATTCAGAACCTTACGCCTTGGCAAGGCCGGAACTTCGGATTAGGCGCTCCCGTCGCTCGAGCCTGCCTGAACCGCCGCACGGACCTGCTTCAACGCGAGAAACATGCGTGCGGGGTTGCTCGCGAAAGTCGCGAAGCCGAAGCTCTCACACCACCCCCTGCGACGGACGAATTCCGCCTCGCCACCGTCTGAGATCACATCGAGAACGATTGCATGACATCCGGCCATGTCGGCAATCACGCACGCCTTTTCGAACACATGGTGCATGAGGATGCCGCCGAGACCATTGCCCTGCGCTGCCTGATCGACCGCGACCTGCCCCAGGAACAGAACCGGGATCTCCCCATGATCGGGAGCCCCCCGCGGGCGCCGCTTGAGTTCGTTCACGTTCATCATGCCGAGGTTGACCGCATGGTAACCCAGGATCCTCGGGCTTCCCTCCTCGACGACGACATAGACGCGGGTCATGTCGTCCTTCTGCTGCTTCCTGGCGCTCAGCTTGAGGTAGTTGTTCAGACGATCGACGCCGCAGTCGAAACCGGCGCGATCGTGCCGTGCCGGATCGAAGTTCTCTATTCTGAGGACCGGAGGCTCAGTCGGCATGAACCACGCGCGCGCGGTAGTTTCGGGCAGCCTCAAGAGCGCGCGGAGTTGGGGCCGGTGGGGCATCGAGCGCTGAAGCGAAAATCCCGGCGTCCTCGGGCGTCAGTGTGTGCCGGGACTGCATGTCGAGTACGCGTGTGGCCTCGCGCTCGATCGCGGCTCGCAGGAACGCGGACTTGTCCACGGCCAACGCGAGCGCGGCCCGCTCGATCAGGCTCGCCAGTCGATCATCGTGGCGAACCTGGGTCGTCCTGGTCCGTCTTGTCCGGGTGCTCGATGCAGCATCGAGATTCAGCATGCATGCCTCCTTGCGAGACTGCTCCATGTAGTGCGTTTTGCACTACATGTCAGGTTCACATTGAGTCAGAACAAGACTCTTGCCTCGATCCTCGAGAGCATCGGAGCGGACGTCACGCTGCGCGCATGGGACGACCTGTGGCATGTCTTCGAGTTCTACGACGAACTTCCGGAGGCCGATCGTTCCCTGCGCGACATCGCGGCCTTCCTGCGGCGCCACCTGACCGGGGCTGACCGCAGCCCACATCCTCATGCCTCACACCTTCGCGCCGAAGGGTTCGATGGCGTTCCATTGGCGGGCAGCGGCTGTGACGGCCTCGATCGACCCATAGTGTCCCGGGCTGGTCATGAGGGAGCGCGCCATCATGAGGGCCCTTGCCTCGGCGGTGGCGCGCACGTCGGCATCCGCGATGTTCTCGAGGTCGATGTTGTGGGCAAGGCCGAGGATGCGGCGGACCATCTTGGCGGCCGCAAATGCCAGCGTGTCGGCGAACAGGTCCGCCATATAGCGTTCCTGTTCACGGGCGAGGCGTATGCGGGCAACCGGATCATCGAAGAGGGCCGACGGATAGGCGTCGCCCTTCCCTTCGTTTCGCCACAGGGCAAGGAACCTGGAGTGGAATTCGTTCCAGAACCCCTCGACGCTGCCGAGAACCCAGTCCCGGTAGGAATCCCTGGCGCCGGGACCATCCTCATGACCGATTTGCGAGAAGTAGTTCAACAACAGGTTGGCGATCACCGCTCCGGTGTCAAAGCCCATCGGACCGACGAAGGCGAACTCAGGATCGATGATCCGGGTGTCGGTCTGCGTCACCATGATGGAGCCCGTATGAAGGTCCCCGTGAATCATGGCCTCGGTCGAAGACATGAACTTCACCTTGAGCCGCGACACGGCGACCTTGAGTTCGCTGTCGGTGCGAATCGACGCCGCCAGTCCGTCGAGTTGCGGCGAAGTCCATCGGTTGTTGTCGGCAACCATGTAGGGTTCGGTAAAGATCAGGTCCTCGGTGATGGCGCACAGCGCCGTGTTGCCGGCGAAGTCGGCCACGAGGGCCTTCTTGTCGGCTGCCGCCATGGCGAGATCCGACGTGTGGAAGAGGGTCGAGGCGGCAAAGGTCGACAGGGCCTCGGCGAACAAGGGATAGACAATGCCGTCGATCATGCCGTGGCGCATGATGATGTGGGGCTCGAGGAGTTCCATGGCGATGAGCGCCATGTCGGCGTCGTAGTGGATGACCGCCGGCGTGAGCCCCGGGGCATGACGGGCCTGGCGGACCAGGGCGAGATGCTCGAAGTGCGCCCGCGTCAGGGGCAGCGGCCAGCTCTCGCCAACCAGGCGGACATAGGGGAGCGCCTGCTTGACGGCAATGCCGCCGGCAGGACCGCGCACCTTGAAGACCAGATTGAGATTGCCGTCGCCGACCTCCTCGACGGTCCACGTGTCGGGCGTGCCTCCCAGGAGGTCACGGATCACCGCGACGCTGCCAAGCAGTGCGGGCAGGCTCTCCGGCGTCTGCGGCACATAGGCCTCCGGCACGTCAATCTTCACGTCACGCACTCCCCAGGTCTGAGCCGAACCGGGGGAGACTCGCCAGAGTCGGGCAAACTGTCCAGAGCCGCATTCCATCAGACGCCGGAAGCGACGTTTACGCCCGCCCTCATCTCGTGTAGCGTCGCCCGTCCGTCCCTGATGGCCGGGGATTTCTGGTTGCATGCCTCAGGATCGGGTGCCGGTTTCCGACGGGCCGGTGTGTCTGTTCCTCCTGGAGTGTTGAGCGTGCGCCAGGCGATTGTCAGGGGCGATCCCTCGACCTATCCCGACTGGTTCGATGGCAAGCGGCGGCAGCGGCCCCTCATCGTGGCCCGCTGGGTGCCGATCGCCATGGTCGGACTGCCGGTGGCGGTTCTCTTCGCGATCGTCGTCTACCCCACCATCTGGATGTTCTACCACTCGCTGCGCGACACCAACATCACGGGCCTCTTCACCGGAAACCACGCGTATGTCGGATTTGCCAACTATGGCACCGTGTTCAGTTCGGACCGTTTCCAGGACAGCCTGGTCCACCTCGTGCAGTACCTTTCCTTCGGCGCCGTACTCCAGGTCATCCTCGGTGGAATCCTGGCGCTGACACTCTATGAAGTCGTCAAGTCCAACCTGTGGCGCACCATCATCCTGATTCTGCTGGTCCTGCCGATGATGCTGCCACCCTCGATTGTCGGGGTTCTCTGGCGCTTCCTGCTGACGCCATCCAACGGCGCCGTCAACCAGGCACTCCTCGACCTCGGTCTGATCTCCGCCCACATCGAGTGGTTCAATGCAGGTGTTTCACTGTGGTCGATCATCCTCGCCGACGTGTGGAACTGGACGGCGCTGCCGTTGCTGATCATCTATTCCGGGCGCGTCAGCCTGCCCCCGGCGGTCTACGAGGCGGCACGCGTCGATGGCGCAAGCCAGTGGAAGGTGGTGCGGCGCATCACCCTTCCCATGCTGAAGGAAGTCATCGCCATCGCCTTCATCCTGCGGTTCACGGACGCCTTCAAGTTCGTCGACCTGGTGTATGTCATGACATCGGGGGGACCGGCGCAGACATCGGAACTGCCAACCTACATTGCCTTCCAGCGCGGAATCCGCGAGTTCGCGATCGGTGAAGCTGCTGCCTATGCGATCATCATCTTTGCCATCTCGGCAATTCTCGTCACGCTCTTCCTGCAGTACATGAAGCGCGTCATGCGTGCCCAGGGACTGGCCTGAGCGATGGCAGACCTGGCAAGACCTGATGACCGCTGGCGGCACGTCCGCGTGCTGTTCCTGGCCTTCCTGGGGCTGTGGCTCCTGTTCACCCTGTTCCCGCTCTACTTCATGATCATCACGGCCCTCAAGACGACCGCCGAGACCAATCTCACGGTGCCGACCTTCTGGCCCGAGCTCTTCGCATTCGGCAACTTCGCCGCGGTCTTCGCCGAGGCCACCAACTTTGACGCACTGGTCGACAGTTTCGTCATCGCCACGATCAACACGTTGCTGTCGCTGTTTCTCGGCACCCTCGCCGGCTATGCCTTCGCCCGCTTTCCGCGCCAGGCCGGAGGAGAAAACCTTGCCTTCTGGATTCTCTCGAACCGCATGTTTCCGCCGGTCGCCATCCTGGTGCCCATGTTCTTTCTCTTTGATTCCACGCCCTGGGGCACCGATTCGATCTGGTCGCTCATCATCCTCTACCTCGTTTTCAACCTGCCACTGGCCACCTGGCTGATGATGGTGTTCTTCCGTGATGCGCCGCGCGAACTGGAGGAGGCCGCCTACCTCGACGGCTGGACCCCATTGCGTGCCTTCATGCGCATCACACTGCCCCTGGTGTTGCCGGGAATGATCTCGGTCGCGATGCTGTGCTGGATCTTTGCGTGGAACGAGTACCTGTTCGCCAACCTGTTCGTTGGCACCGACGTGCGCACCTACACCATCGTCATTCCGACGTTCACACATGGGTCCCAGACACTGTGGAACCTGCAGATGGCATTCTCGCTGATCGCCATGATTCCCCCCGTGGCCCTGTTCATCCTGCTGCGTCGCTACATGGTGCGCGGACTGTCTCTGGGAGTGGTCAAGGGCTGATGGCGCGACTGG
>JAJEBJ010000462.1 GCA_022822575.1 Alphaproteobacteria bacterium
GACCCCGGAGATCCTCGTATCGAAGACCCTGAGGGTGATCACGGTGGCTCCGCTCATGGCCAGCGCCGTCAAGAGGATCAGTGAGGAAAGCTCGGTATCAAGCCTCTTCGACTAGGTGAAGATTCTGCCCGGAGTAAGAGAACATGGACAATCAGGCCACCATCGCAGCCGAGCTGCGCAGTCGTTCCGGAACCGGCGCCGCCCGCGAGGCGCGGCGCAATGGTCTGATCCCGGGCGTGGTCTATGGCGCCAGCGTTGAGTGCATCAGCATTTCGGTGCCGCGCGACGTACTCG
Source organism: Alphaproteobacteria bacterium (assembly GCA_022822575.1). GTDB lineage: Bacteria > Pseudomonadota > Alphaproteobacteria > SP197 > SP197 > SP197. Next base: position 295 of record JAJEBJ010000462.1, read on the forward strand.
CCCGGGAGGCCGGGACCGCGGGTTTCTTCTCCACGCTGTATCGCCTGAAGGTGGCGGACCGGGACCTCGATGTGGTGGCGCGCGACCTGCAGCTCCATCCGGTCACCGATACCATCCTGCATGTCGACTTTCTGGCGGTCGCCGCGGACTCGACCATCACGGTCAACATCCCCGTCACCTTCCTCAACGAGGAGGACTGCCAGGGACTGCGCCGTGGCGGCGTGCTCAATGTCGTGCGCCACGAAATCGAGTGCCATTGCCCGGCCAACGCCATTCCCGACACCATCGAAATCGATCTGGCAGGGCTCGACATTGGCGACAGCGTCCATATCAGCGCCGTCAGCCTGCCGGCCGAAGTCGCGCCCACGATCGACGACCGGGACTTCACCATCGCCACGATCGCTGCGCCAACGGTGCAGACCGACCTCGTCGACGAAGAGGAAGAAGAGATCGAGGAAGAGGTCGAGGAAGGCGTGGATGCGGGAGAGGTCGAAACCGAAGAGTAAGCCGGTCACCCCGCGCGTTCCCGACATGTTGCTGCTGGCCGGGCTGGGAAACCCCGGTTCCCGGCACGCACGCCAGCGCCACAATGTCGGGTTCATGGCCGTCGACAGGATTGCGGCGGCACACGGGTTCGGCGCCTGGCGGAAACGCTTCCACGGCGAAGCCGCCGAAGGGCGGCTCGGCGGACTGAAGACGCTGCTGTTCAAGCCCCTCGTCTACATGAACAACTCCGGGCGGGCCCTCGGCGAGGTGGTCCGCTTCTTCCAGTTGCAAGGGTCCGGGATCGTCGTCCTTTACGACGAGATAGACCTTGCGCTCGGCAAGGTGCGGGTGAAACAGGGTGGTGGCCATGCCGGCCACAACGGCATCAGGAGCATTCACGCCCATATCGGCGCGGATTACCGGCGCGTGAGAATCGGGGTCAGTCACCCGGGCCACAGGGATCTCGTGATCGGACACGTCCTGAAGGACTTTCCGGCGTCGGAACGTCCCCATGTCGACGGTGTTCTCGATGCGATCGCCGATGCTGCGCCATTCCTCGCCGAAGGCGCGGATGACAGGTTCCAGAGCCGGGTCGCGCTCCTGGTCGGACCGGAACCCGGTGACGGCGATGTCCGGGATTAGGTGCGGCATCGTCGGTTTGCCCAACGTCGGCAAGTCGACGCTGTTCAACGCCCTGACGTCGACGGCTGCGGCCCAGGTCGGCAACTTTCCGTTCTCGACCATCGAGCCCAACATCGGGCGTGTCAGCGTGCCCGATGAGCGTCTCAATTCCCTTGCCGCCGTCAGCCACGCACCAAAGACCGTTCGCAACCACATCGAATTCGTCGACATCGCCGGCCTGGTCAAGGGCGCAAGCCGGGGCGAGGGACTGGGAAACCGCTTTCTCGCCAGCATCCGCGAAGTCGATGCCATCCTCCATCTTGTCCGCTGCTTCGAGGGAGGCGATGTCGCCCATGTCGATGGCGCGGTCGATCCGCTGCGTGACATTGCCACCATCGAAACCGAGTTGATGCTGGCCGATCTGGAGAGCCTGGAACGCCGCACCGAGGCGACGTCGAAACGCGCCACGGGGGGCGACGGGGAGGCGAAGGAAATTCTACCCCTCATGCAGCGGGCGCTCGAGGCCCTTGCCGCCGGCAGGCCGGCGCTCTCCTTACAGCCCTCTGAGGGCGAGGCGCGGGCATTCACCATGCTGCAGTTGCTGACCGCGAGGCCGGTCCTCTACGTGTGCAATGTCGACGACGACGCCATGACAGACGACAATCCTCTCGTCCGCAAGGTCATGTGCCATGCCGAGAGCAACGGCAGCCGCGCCGTCGCCATCGCGGCCTCGCTCGAATCCGAACTCGCCCTGCTGCCCGACGGCGGCGAGCGCGAGGCCTTTCTCGAGGAACTCGGTCTCGGAGAGCCCGGCCTCTACCGCATCATTCGCGCCACCCACGAATTGCTCGGGCTCATCACGTTCTTCACCACGGGTCCGAAGGAGGCACGCGCATGGTCGATTACGAACGGTTCCACGGCAGCCCAGGCCGCGGGAGCCGTCCACAGCGACATGGAACGCGGCTTCATCTGCGCCGAGACCATCACCCATGGCGATCTTGTCGCCTGTGGCAGTGAGCAGGATGCGCGGTCGCGGGGTCTCATGCGCCGCGAGGGACGCAACTACAGGGTGATGGACGGCGATGTCTTCTGCTTCCGCTTCAATGTCTGAACGCCGGATCCGGCCTCGCGCCGTTGCCGATCTCATCCGTCACGAGACCGACCGGTTTCACGAGGAGCGGCCACGATCGGCAGCCTTGGTCCGGCGCGCTGGTGAACTCATGCCGTCAGGCGTGCCCATGGCATGGATGCGGGGACTCCAGCATCATGAACCGGTCTTCGTCGAATCGGGACGCGGCGCCACCTTCACCGACGTCGACGGCCACCGCTATGTCGACTTCAACCAGGCCGATCTTTCCTCGACGGCCGGATATGCCGTGCCCGGGGTCGTGGAAGCCGTGTCGCGACAGATGAGGGCGGGGGCGCAGTTTCTCATGCCGTCGGAGGACTCCGTGGCGGTCGCCGCTGACCTCGCCGACCGCTTCGCCCTCGGCCACTGGCAATTCACGCTGTCCGCCTCATCGGCCATGACCGAGGCCCTGCGACTGGCGCGCCTTGCCACGGGACGTGACGGCATCCTCATGTGCGACGGCAGCTACCATGGTCACATCGACGAGACGCTGGCCGACTATTCCCACGATGAACCGTCGATCTCCTCCCTGGGACTGCCGCACGATCATGGCCGGCACACCACCATCATTCCCTACAACGACCTCGAGGCCGTTCGCCGGGAACTGGCCGGCGGCCGGATTGCCGCCCTCGTTGTCGAGCCGGCGCTCACCAATGTCGGGCTGGTGCTCGCCCGTGACGGATTTCTCGACAACCTGCGTGCGCTCGCCGACGCTCAAGGCACGCTGCTCGTGGTCGACGAGACGCATACCCACATGTTCGCCTGGGGAGGCCTGGCACGGCACGCAAACCTCCACCCGCATATCGTCGTCATCGGCAAGAACTTCGCCGGGGGCGTGCCGATCGGCGCCTACGGTTTCGACACGCACCTGGCGGACCTGATGGACCGTCACCTCTTCGATCCTCTCAGCGATGCCGGCGGTCTCGCCGTCGGCGGCACGCTCTATGGCAATGCACTCTCGTTCGCCGCCGCCCGTGCCTGTCTCGAGCATGTCATGACCCGCGAGGCCTACGAGCGGACATCCGAACTCGGCACCGTTCTCGCCCGGGGCATCCAGCAGATCATCGATGACGCGAACCTGGGCTGGAAGGCACAACACCTGCATAATCGTGCCGGCTGGCTCTACCACCGGGAAGAGCCCCGAAGCGGCGCCGAGGCGGTGCGTCTCGCCGACACCCCGCTTACCGACTCGCGGCGCATCTTCATGGCCAACCGCGGCATCTGGGAGGCCACCGCCACCGCCGGTCCGACGGTCTCATTCGCCATGACCCGGGCCGACATCGATCTCTACCTCGACGTCGCCCGCCTCTGGATCGACACCCTGCTCGCAACCTGATCTCTCCGACAATATCGGTTAGGACATCGACGACCCGCTCGACTCTCATCCGCCAGGAAAGCGCTTCAAGCCGGGCCCTGATCACATCGTTTGTGGAAGCGTCCTGTTCCGAGGCGTCCATGACGGCGATCAGACGTTCCCATGGAACGACCCGAACATGCTCGGTAGACGCCGGTTGCGCGCCGGCTCAAACGGCCCGCAGGCTGCGATTGTGCAAATTGCAAGTAGTATTTGCAATATTACCATTCGCGCGTTATGGTGCATCATGATCGAGCGCGAAATCACACCCTGCCTGGTCGGACTGTTCAAGCAGTATCCCTTCGTCACCGTGACCGGACCGCGGCAGTCCGGCAAGACAACGCTTTGCCGTGCCACCTTTCCACATCTCGACTACGTCAACCTGGAAGCGCCCGACCAGCGGGAATTCGCCGAATCCGATCCAAGGGGCTTTCTTGCCCGTTTGGGCGACGGCGCAATCCTGGATGAAATCCAGCGTGTTCCCGATCTCCTCTCCTACCTGCAGGTCCTGGCGGACGACGTGGAGCGGAACAGTCTCTTTGTGCTGACGGGGAGCGAACAGTTCCGCCTTTCCGATGCAATAGGCCAGTCTCTCGCCGGGCGCACAGCACTGCTCCGCCTGCTGCCGTTCTCCCTTGCCGAACGCCAAAGGACGGGCGCGAGCAACAGCGTCGACGACATCCTGTATTCCGGCTTCTATCCCCGAATTCACGACCGGAAGCTCGAACCCCGGCAGGCACTCGGCGACTACTTCGAGACCTATGTCGAGCGTGACGTGCGCCGGATCGGCGAGATCCGCAATCTTGCAAACTTCCGCCGGTTTGTCCGCCTGTGTGCCGGACGCGTCGGACAGATGGCCAATCTCTCATCCCTGGGGGCAGATGCGGGCGTCTCCCACACCACGGCAGGCCATTGGCTTGCGGTTCTGGAAGCAAGCTATGTCGTTTTCAGGCTTCCGCCGTTCCATGCCAACGTCCGCAAGCGGTTGGTCAAGACACCCAAGCTCTACTTCTACGATGTCGGGCTGGCGAGCCATCTCATCGGCATTGAACATGCCGGTCAGCTAGGCACCCACCCGCTTCGCGGGCCGCTGTTCGAGAATGCAGTTGTGGTGGAAGTTCTCAAACATCGTTTCAATCGGAGCCGCCGATCCAATCTGTCGTTTTTCCGGGATAGCCGCGGCCTCGAATGCGACCTTCTCCATGAGAACAGCGACGGCATGGGCGCCATAGAAATCAAGTCCGGCGCAACGGTCGCCTCCGACTGGTTCGATCCGCTCGACCGAATAGCGAAAACGCTGCCGGGCATCACCACAAGGGCGATTGTCTATGGAGGTGCGGACCGGCAGTCCCGCCGGAGCGCGGATGTGGTGCCGCTGGCCGGTCTGGCCGAGATGCTCGAACGATTCGAAGGACGGGAGAAAACCTGACGCGCGGAAAACCGGAAGGGTTGACCGGAGCAAGGACCCGCACCGCCGCGCAATGCGAACCGATCGACGCGGTCAGAAGCTGACGAGGGAGTGGCAGGGAACGCCGAGTTGGCGGACGCGGTCGGCGCCACCGAGGGCGGGGAGATCGATCACGAAGCTGGCGCCGACAATATCGGCGTTGGCGCGGCGCAGCAGGCGAACGGCGGCCATCGCGGTGCCCCCGGTGGCGATCAGGTCGTCCACCACCAGGACCCGCGCGCCTTCCCTGACGGCGTCGTCGTGAATCTCGATCCGGTCGATGCCGTACTCGAGCTCGTAATCCTCGCCGATGGCCCGGCGGGGCAGCTTGCCCTTCTTGCGTATGGCAACGAAGGCTGCCTGCAACTGGCGGGCAACGGCGCCGCCGGGACTGAACCCCCGCGCCTCGATGGCAGCGACCACGTCGATAGCGGATTCGGCAAAGGGGGACGTCATGCCGTCGACCGCGTGGGCGAAGCCGGCGCCATGGCCAAAGAGAGTCGTGATGTCGCGGAACATGACCCCCTCGCGGGGGAAGTCCGGGATGGTGCGGATGAGAGGTCGAAGATCCATCAGCCAGCCCCGAGCACGCGCCCGGCCACCGCGTCGAGCCTGGCAATCAAGTCACCATCGCGGGCTTCCGGCCGGGTGATGATGGCATGTTCAAGGGCCCGGTCACAGCGGTGCGGGCACGGGTGATCGATGCCGGCCATCAGAGGCACGAGGGCCCCGACCAGACGTCCCGCATTGCCGGCATTGGCCAGCAGCACGCCGATGACCTGTTCAACGGTGACAGCATCGTGGTCCTCGTGCCAGCAGTCGTAGTCCGTCACCATGCCCACGGTGAGATAGCAAAGCTCCGCCTCCCGCGCGAGGCGCGCCTCCGGCATGGCCGTCATGCCGATGACATCCATGTTCCATGACCTGAAGAGATGCGATTCAGCCAGTGTCGAGAACTGGGGTCCCTCGATGCAGATGTAGGTGCCGCCCCGCACCATGGAGATGCCGGCCGTCTTGCCGGCCCGCGTCACGTGGTGCGCCAGGCGTTCACAGGTCGGGTGGGCAAGCGAGACATGGGCAACGCACCCCTCGCCGAAGAAACTCCTCGTACGGTTCACCGTCCGGTCGACATACTGATCGCACACCACGAAGGTGCCGGGGGGAAGGTCTTCCCTCAGCGAACCGACCGCGGCCACGGAGACGAGGTCGGTGACGCCCATTCGCTTCAGGGCATCGATGTTGGCGCGCGCGTTGATGCCAGTGGGCGACACATGATGGCCGCGGCCGTGACGCGGCAGGAACACCACGTCGAGACCGTCCATCCTGCCGCGCAGCAACTGATCCGATGGCGCACCCCAGGGTGTGTCGACCGTGACCCATTCGGCATCCTCGAGACCTTCGATGTCGTAGACGCCACTCCCGCCGAGGACGCCGAGAACGGTACCGCTCATGGGCGAAACTCCGGCAGGACGAGACAGTCGTCACGCACGGGCGGGCACCAGAACAGGCTCCCGGTCACCGGGCGCGTGAAGCCGAAGAGGGCATCGACGATTCCGTCGTCGAGACCCGCCATGCGCCGCATCTGGGCGACGAAGGGATCGACTGTGGCGGTGAATGACACGAACATAAGTCCCTCCCCGGTGGTGTCGGCCCACGGCATCGAACGGCGCAACAGGAAGGCTTCGGGTTCGAAGTCCTCCTGCGCCGTGCGGGAAACATGGGCCGCGGGAGGAGCATCGTCGAGTTCCTCGTTGTCGTCGAGACGTCGACCGATGATGCGATCACGAACACCCGGTGGATGCGAGGCGAAGAGGTCGAGATCATGCATCCATTGCTGCACCGCAACGAAGCTCCCGCCTCCGGCACCGCAGGCAGCGGCAACGGCGTCATCTCCCTTGGGGTTCTCGGTACCATCCTCGTAGCCCGTGAGATCACGGCCATCGCGAAAGCGGAAGCCATCGACCATGCGCTCGATCCCGAACGCATCGGACACCTCGCGTTCGATGGCACGGGCATTCAGGAGGATGTCACCGGGATCCTCTCCCCTCACCCATGCCCACAGGTCCGACTGCGTCGACGGCACCTCGCAGCCGGGGCCCGAGAATGCCGGAAAGGACATGTGTCCCGGGATGGCGGCTCCCAGCCCCGCGAGGAGCCCCGGACCAAGACCGATCACCGCGCCGAGTTCAACGCTGATGCCGGCGAGATCACGCAACACCACGGCCACCGGCACGTCCCCGGGACGCCGGTGGAACTCCAGAAATCGTGCATGGGACGGGATGCCGTCGAGGATCCCGGGCTGGGGACTGGACATGGCCGCGAACCTATCGGGATGGATCGCAAAATCAAGACATGCCGCGACCGCGCGTCACGCTATGATGCCGACATGCCTGCCCGCCTGTCACTCGATGCCCGGACCGCGCGTCGCCTGCTTCTCCACCTCCAGGGACTTGGCGAATCGC
>JAJEBJ010000126.1 GCA_022822575.1 Alphaproteobacteria bacterium
GGCGCAGAGGGATGGCGGAGATGTCGGTCTCGGCGTTTCCAACTATGTCAGAGCGTCGATGAGGGCGTCGAGGGTCCGGATGGGGCGCTCCGCCATCATCATGTGGCCGCATCCCTCGAGGACGATCATGCGGCCATCGGGAAGGGCGTCGACGAGGGCCCGGGCATTGCGTGGCGGCGTCATCATGTCCCGGTCGCCGAGAACGAGCGTTGCCGGGCAATTGACCCTGGCCGCCGCCTCGAGCCCGTTCGTGTAATCGTTGCAGGCCTTCATGTCGTTGTAGAGGACTCCGTCGCCTCCGCGTTCGAGAAGGCGCATGCCGCCTCCGGTGATCCACAATCCCGGAACGTCCGAGCCTCCCATCTGGGCGGCGCGGCTGTGTCCCCAGACCGTTACCATGTCGTAGGCGGCATGGCTGTTGGTTCTGGCGTTGTCCAGCAGCACATCGGCCACGGGCATGGGCACACTGGTACCCAGCAGCGCGATGCGCGTGCATCGTGAACGGTAGCGGGAAGCCGCCTCGAGGACGGGAAGCGAGCCCATGGAATGGCCGACCAGGGAGGCCGTCGCCACACCGGCGGCATCGAGAACGCCGATGAGCCAGTCGGCGACGGCGCCGATCGATGGCAGGGGTGGCCCCTCCGAGCGGCCGTGTCCGGGCAGGTCAACGGCGAGCACGGCGTGGCCGTGGTGGGCAAACCAGCGGGCCTGGGCCGACCAGACCGTGCGGTTCATGGAGGCGCCGTGGACGAAGAGAACGACCGGCAGCGCCGCATCGAATGTCCTGCCACCGGTGGCTGCGAAGACGGCGCGGCCGTCGACGGTGAGTTCCAGCGACATCGCTTCAGGCCCTGGACGCAGCGGCAAGGCCGCGCTTGAGATCTGCGATGAGATCGTCCGGGTCCTCGAGTCCGATTGAAAGGCGCACGAGTCCTTCGGAGATGCCGGCTGCCTCGAGGGCGGCCGCATCCATCTGCTGATGGGTCGTCGAGGCAGGATGGATGACCAGCGACTTGGCGTCTCCGACATTGGCGAGATGGGAAAAGAGCTGCAATGCCTCGATGAACTTCACGCCCGCCTCGCGGCCTCCCTTCAGTTCGAAACTGAAAATCGCGCCGGCCCCCTTCGGCAGCAAACGTTTCGAGAGTTCGTGGTCGGGATGGGACGGCAGTTCGGGCCACAGGACGCTGTCGACGGCATCGTGTCCGTCAAGGAAAGCGACGACGGCACGGGTGTTCTCGACATGGCGCGTCATGCGCAGCGGCAGGGTTTCCACGCCCTGGAGCAGGTAGAAGGCGTTGGCCGGACTCATGCAGGCGCCAAAGTCGCGCAGACCCTCGGCACGGGCCCGCATGATGAAGGCGCCTGGTCCGAACTCCTCGGCAAAGTCGAGGCCGTGATAGCCGGCATAGGGCTCGGTAAGGGTGGGAAAGAGCCCGCTTGCCTCCCAGTCGAAGGCGCCCCGGTCGACGAGCACGCCGCCGATCGCAATGCCGTGTCCGCCGAGGAACTTGGTGGCCGAATGCATGACGAGATCGGCGCCGTGGTCGAACGGGCGTGACAGGAAGGGCGAGGCGAAGGTGTTGTCGATCATCAGCGGCAGGCCGGCCTCGTGGGCGACTTCGGTGACGGCGGGGATGTCGAGGACCTCGAGACCGGGATTGCCAAGGGTCTCGCCGAAGAGAAGCCTTGTGCGGGAGCCGATGGCCCGGCGGAAGGCATCAGGATCCCGGGGGTTGACGAAGGTCGTCGTGATACCGAAGCGCGGCAGCGTGTAGTTGAACATGTTGTGACTGCCACCGTAGATCGAACCGGACGCGACAATGTGATCGCCGTTGCCCATGAGCGTGGCCACCGCAAGGTGGAGCGCCGCCTGGCCACTTGCGGTGGCCACCGCGCCGACACCTCCCTCGAGACCGGCAATCCGTTCCTCGAGGACGGAGACGGTCGGATTCGAGATGCGCGAGTAGATGTGACCGGCGCGCTCGAGGTTGAAAAGCGATGCGGCATGGTCGGTCGACGGGAAGACAAAGGAAGTTGACTGATAGACGGGGACGGCACGCGCTCCTGTCACCGGATCGGGCTTCTGTCCACCATGAAGGGCAAGGGTATCGAAACGCGGGTGTCCGGGACCGGCCATGGGCACTGCTCATTCTCAAGGGAAGCCGGCGCACACTAGACCGCCGGTCGATGGGCGTCCACCGGCGGCGGATTGATCCTGAACGGGCTTGCGGTAATGTCGGCGCCGCTGACCGGAGGACACCTGATCATGGCACCACTCCCGCAATCGATGAACGAGGCACTGCCGTCGGATGAGCGCATCCGCGAGACCGGCGAGTGGCTGGCGGGTCACAACGTCAAGTACATCCTGTGTTGCTGGATCGATCTTCTGGGTCAGCCCAAGACCAAACCGGTACCACTCAGCGACTGGGAACGGCTCGCCCGGGGCATGGGTCCTCAGTTTGCCGTGCATTCGGTGTCGTTCGTTCCCGAGCTTGGTCCGGCGGATCCGGACCAGATCATGGTTCCCGATCTCGATTCCCTGACGCTGTGCCCCTGGGACAGGACCACGGCCTGGGTCTTTGCCGACCTCTGGTGGTCCGACAAGCCCTACAATCTGTGCCCGAGGGGAGCGATGAAGAGAATCCTCGCCGACTGCGAGGACAAGGGCTACCTGGTCTATGCCGGTGTCGAACCAGAGTTCATCGCCATGCGCTGGAAGGACGGCAGGCCCGTCAAGGCGTTCGATGACGACCTGGAGTCGGATGAGGACCTGCGTCCGCGCCGCCAGGCCTTCGGCTACGATGTCGAGTACTCCATCAATTCGATGGGTTTTCTGGGCGAACTGATCGACATCCTCGACGGCGAGCTTGGCTGGGACCTGCACGACGTGGTCTGTGAAGGCGCCTACAGCCAGTTCGAGCTCGACTTCGGCTACACCGACGTGCTCGCCATGGCGGACCGCCTTGTCTTCCTGCGAATCCTGCTCAAGGAAGTCGCCAAGAAGCACGGCATGTTCATCACCTTCATGCCGAAGCCGACGACTGGCGACTGGCGCTCGGGCGCGCACATGAACACTTCGATGCGCCGTACCTCGTCGCCGGACACCAACCTCTTCGAATCACCGGACGGCTGGGCGCCGGAGGTCAGCCATGCCATCGGCGGCCTCTTGCAGCATGGCGGGGCCCTGACAGCCATCGCCTGTCCGACCGTCAACTCCTACAACGGCCTGGTTCCCCGGGTCGGCGGCTTCGAAGGCGGCACGGTCACCTGGGCGCCGACTCACATGACCTATGGCTACAACAACCGCTCGGCGATGCTGCGCATGCCGCAGAACCGCTACTGCATCGAGAACCGTGCGGCTGACATGTGCATGAACCCCTATCTGGCCCTGGGCGTGACCGCGGCATGCATGACCGAGGGCATCGTTTCCGCCATCGATCCCGGACCACCGCTGAACGAAGACCTTTACAGTCTCAGCGAGGAGGAACTCACCCGTTCGGGCGCCCAGCGCCTGCCGCGCAATCTCTTCGAGGCGGCTGAAATCCTGCGGGACGATGCCTTCGTCAGCGAGGTCATCGGCAAACAGATGCACGCCTCGTTCCTCGCCTACAAGTTCGACGAATGGGAGCGTTACCATCAGGAAGTGACGGACTGGGAGGTGCGCGAGTACCTGAGGCTCTACTGATGGCCGCCTCCTTCGAGACGTGGTCCCCTGGTGACGTCACGCTGCAGTCGGGGGAGGTTCTCCGGGCCGCCCGCCTCGCCTACCGCACCTGGGGCACGCTGAACCGGGCCGGTGACAATGCGGTTCTCATTCCCACCTACTACACCGGCACCCATCGCAACAACGAGGCCTATTTCGGTCCCGGGCGCGCCCTCGATCCGGCACGGCATTTCATCGTCTCGATCGACCTCTTCGGCAACGGGCTGTCGTCGTCACCGGACAATCATCCTGCTCCCCAGGATGGTCCGCGATTTCCCCGGACGACGCTCTTCGACAACGTTGCCTGTCAACGCCGCCTGTTGACGGAAGCGCTGGGGATTTCCCGTCTGCGCCTCGTTACCGGCTGGTCCATGGGAGGCTGCCAGTCCTTCCAGTGGGGCGCCCAGTATCCCGACATGGTCGATGCCATCCTGCCGTTCTGCGGATCGGCGCGCACATCGCCCCACAACATCGTCTTCCTTGAAGGCGTCAAGGCCGCGCTCACCGCCGATGCGACATGGTCGGGCGGTGATTACACGGAGCCGCCGATTACCGGTCTCAAGGCCTTCGGCCGGGTCTATGCCGGCTGGGCCTACTCGCAGACATGGTACCGCGAGGCCCGTTACCGCGAGCTCGGTTTCGACAGCATCGAGGATGTTCTCGTCGACTGGGAAGCCGACCATGTCGACAACTGGGACGCGAACAACCTGCTCCACAAGCTCTGGACCTGGCAAAAGGGCGACATCAGCGCCAATCATCTCCATGGCGGCGATTTCGCACGCGCACTCGCCGCCATCACGCCGCGCGCCATCGTCATGCCCGCTTCAAGCGACCTCTACTTCCCGCCCGAGGACAGCGAGATCGAGGTCAAGGGCATGCCCAATGCCGAACTCAGGGTCTACCAGACGGACTGGGGACACTGCGTAGCCAGCGGCCATGCCGTTCCGGCCTTCCACGACTTCCTCGACCAGGCGATCCGCGATCTCATCGACTGCTGACCGTCGGGAAAGCCACTCCCGAGGCCGGCGGATCCAGCCTGCATGGCCGGGTACAGCTTTGCACCGTTCGTGGGGGTCAATCTGTCAGGGTGCTCGAAATGACCCTTGAACAGGCATGAGTTACCTCACCGGCGGCCGGCTACCAGCCGCGGCCGCGGCCCTCGATGGGCCAGATGTCGACGAGGCGGTCGCCGCGGATGCAGTGATAGACATCGTGGAGATTGACCGTGGGATCGCAGTGGGGCGTGACGCATGTCACGACGTCGCCGACGGCGGGGCCGTTGGCTCCCGGCCTGACGACGATTCTGCCGTGTTCGTCACCCATGAATTCGTAGAGGGATCCTTCCGGGGCGCCGCCGGCGATGTCCGGTACCGGCCCGTCCGTTGCCAAGGCCTTGATGCCCGCATCGATGGTGGCGACGCCGGCCACATTGGCCGAGATCACCGTCGACTGCACGAAGAGGGAAGTCCGGAAGGGGCCCGGGGTGCCGTCCCGGCGCACCACGGTATTGTATTCCACGTCCATGAAGATCGCCGAGCCCACCTGGATGTCAGTAAAGACGCCGCAGCCGGAATCGTGGTCAAAGGTCCCGGTGCCGCCACCGGTCACGATCCCGGGGGGACCGGCGACCGGGGCGATGGCGCGCCGTGCCTCGTCGACATGGGCGGCCACCCCTGCGGCTTCCCTCTCGCGCTCGGCACAGTCGGCAATGTGCTGGATTTCGCCGGCATAGCACTGCAAGCCGGCGAGGACGAGTGAGGGTCGGCGGACGATCTCCTTGGCCAGGGTGACGGCATCCGGAATCGAGGAGACTCCGGTACGGTTGAGACCGATGCCGAGATCGATGAGGACTTTCATGGGTCTCCGGCTAGCGGCAGCAAGGGTCGCGAGGCGGTCGACGACCGTGGTGTTGTCGACCACGAGCATCAGTTCTTCAGCCGTGTCATTGAGCGCCAACACCCGTTCGAGCTTGTCGGCCGTGACGATCGGCGAGGTGATGAGGATGCGGCCGATGCCCTCGCGGATGAGGGCGTCGGCCTCGCCGAGCTTGGCAACACAGATTCCCGTCGCTCCGGCATCGAGCTGGCGTCGTGCGATCTCCGCACACTTGTGGGTCTTGGCGTGGGGTCGCCAGCCGGCCTGCAACCGGCTGAAGTGGGCGGCCAGGGCGCTGATGTTGTGCTCGAGGGCATCGAGATCCAGCACCAGGGCCGGTGTCGCCAGACGCCACCGGCTCTCTCCTGTCAGGTGGCAGTTGATGGAAGGGCCGGTCATGGCAGTCTCCAGGTTCGCACCGTGGATGGTGGCGGCGAACTCTATCCACGGCAAGATGTGAGACGGACATTGCATCGTCCGGTGCCGCGGCGATACTTGGATTCGCCATTGACGGAGCTGCGCGTGAATCGCGTTCTGCTTCAGGACCAGTGCGCTGGTGTCCTTGCCCGGGGGTGCGGCGCCGCATGACCCGGCGACGCGGTCGGGACCGCCGCAGGGAAGAGCGCCGTCAGGCGCCGGCTGCCGCGGTGTCGCCCGGTTGTCCGGGAGGTTGCTACAGACCGCTCTCAGACAGCGATGTGACGGCGATCCATCGGTGTGTCATGCGCCTGATGGAGGAAGTCGGCTTCTCGGGCGCCATTCCTCCGATGGTCGAGCGCGTCACCCAACGGGGCGGCAGGGTCTGTGGCAACGGGCGGCTCCACTTTCCGGCCACTCTCGTCGAAGAGGTGATGCGTCACAGCCGACGCTCCTTCGTGGCCTGGGGGCAGACCCGCGAACATGATCTCGACATCGCCGACGGCCGGGTCCATTTCGGATCCGGGGGTGCATCGCCCAACATCGTCGATCTGGAGACGGGGCGTTACCGGAGCGCCACGGTGCGGGATCTCCACGACGTCGCCCGCATCGTCGATACCCTCGACAACATCCACTTCTACGACCGTTCGCTCGTTGCCTGTGACATCGAGGACCCTCTCGCCTTCGACATCAACACGGCTTACGCCATCCTCGCCGGCACCGCCAAGCATGTGGGAACCAGCATCACCGAAGCCCGCAACGTCGACGCGGTCGTCGGACTGTTCGATGCCATCGCCGGCGGTGAGGGCCGCTATCGTCAACGGCCCTTCGCCATGCTGCTTTCGTGCCACGTGGTTCCGCCGCTACGCTTTGCCGAGGAGGCCTTGTGGGTTCTCGAACGGGCCATTCCTCTAGGCATGCCGGTGATGCTGGTTTCCGCCGGACAGGCCGGCGCCACGGCTCCGGCGACCCTGGCGGGAGCGGTAGCCCAGGCGGTTGCCGAAGCGCTCGCCGGCCTGGTCTACTGCCACCTCATCGATCCCGACTGCGTGGCCATCATCGGGCCCAAGCCCCTGGTCTCGGATTTGCGCACCGGCGCCATGTGCGGTGGCAGCGGGGAACAGGCGGTCGCTGCTGCCGCGGCGACCCAGATGGCGCGTCACTACGGTCTGCCGTGCAGCGTCATGGCCGGCATCACGGATGCCAAGGTTCCCGATGCCCAGTCCGGCTACGAGAAGGCCTGTGCCGTCACGCTGGCTGCCCAGGCGGGCTGTTCGATGATCACCCAGAGTTGCGGCATGCACGCAAGCCTGCTCGGCGCCGCCCCGGAAAGCTATGTCATCGACAACGACATGCTTGGCGCCATCATGCGGACGGTCCGCGGCATCGAGGTCAATGACGACACGTTGTCGGTCGATACCGTCAACGAGGTGGTGACCGGAGAGGGCCATTATCTGGGCCACTCGCAAACTCTTGGCGCCATGACCCGGGACTACCTCTACCCCCGGCTGGCGGACCGGCAACCGCCCGGCGCATGGGAGGAAGCCGGTGCACTCGACATCCGGGAAAAGGCACGCCGGGAAGCCCGGCGAATCCTCCGGGATCACCGGACGGGCCATTTCTCCCGGGCGCTCGACCGGCGCCTGCGAGAGTGCTTCCCCATCCACCTGCCGCTGGAGGCCCTTCACCCGCAATGATGCTGCCCCACCTGTTTTCACCCGTGACGATCGGAAAGTCGGAGATCCGCAACCGGATCGTCTTCACCGGTCATCACACCCATCTTGCCGACGGGCTGGTGAGCGATGATCTGGTGGCGTACCACGAAGCACGGGCAGCCGGCGGCGCCGGTCTCATCGTCGTCGAGATCGCCACCGTTCACGGCACCGGGGTCTTTGCCGCCAATTGCCTCGATGCTCGAACGGCGGACTGCATTCCGGGATACCGCCGCCTTGCCGGCGCGGTGCAGCGGCACGGAGTGCGGCTCTTCGGCCAACTGTTCCATCCGGGCCGGGAAATCCAGGTCCGCACCGATGGTCTCATGGCCACCGCCGTCGCTCCGTCCACGGTTCCAAACGAACGCTTTCACATCATGCCGCGGGCCATGTCCGGAGCTCTCATCGAGGAGGTGATCGAGGGGTTTGCCCGGGGAGCCGCACATCTTGTCGAGGCCGGCCTCGACGGTGTGGAACTGGTCGCCAGCCAAGGCTACCTGCCGGCGCAGTTCCTCAATCCCCGGCTCAATCTCAGAAGTGACGCATGGGGCGGGACTTTCGAGAAGCGCCTTCGGTTCGTCGAGGAAACATTGTCTGCGATGCGGGCTGCAATCGGCGATGCGGCACTCGGCATGCGGATTTCCGGCGACGAACTCGACCCGGCCCAGGGCCTCACTGGCGATGATGTCGACGCCATCGCAAGAGCTCTGGCGCACCGCCTCGACTACATCAGTGTCGTGGCCGGCATGTCGTCGAGTCTCGGCGCCTCGATCCACATCGCCGCCCCCATGGGCATTGCGGCAGGCTACATCGCTCCCTTTGCCAGACGGGTGAAAGAGGCCTGCGGGCTGCCGGTGATCGCTACCGGCCGCATCAACCAGCCGCAGATCGCCGAGGGAATCCTGGAGTCAGGCGATGCGGATCTGTGCGGCATGACCCGGGCGATGATCGCGGATCCCGCCATGGCGCTGAAAGCGCGTGAGCAACGCCTTGACGATGTCCGTGCCTGCATTGCCTGCAACCAGGCCTGCATCGGTCATTCGCACAAGGGAATCGCCATCTCCTGCATCCAGAATCCCGTCTCCGGGCGCGAACGCCGTTACGGCACGCTTTCCCAGTCCCCTGTCGCCCGGTCCGTCATGGTGGCCGGCGGCGGCCCGGCCGGGCTCAAGGCGGCGGCGATTGCCGCGGCGCGAGGGCACCGGGTCACGTTGCACGAGGCAGGAGACATGACGGGAGGACAAGCGCGTCACGCCTGCATGCTTCCCGGACGCCAGGAATTCGGCGGTCTGGTGCAGAATCTCGAACACGAAGCCCGCAGCGCCGGCGCGGAGATTATCACCGGATCGACAGTGACTCCTCGCCTTGTCGAGGAATGCGAACCCGATGCCATCATCGGGGCTCCCGGCGCCGGGCCGTGGACGCCGCCGGTCGAGGGCGAGGCTCACGTCGTGGAAGCCATGGCACTGCTTGACGGGGCCAACGTCGGGCATTCCGTCGTGATCGCTGACGGGCGCGCCGACTGGACCGGCCT
>JAJEBJ010000015.1 GCA_022822575.1 Alphaproteobacteria bacterium
ACAAGCATATCGAGGTGATCTGCCAGCAGATGCTGCAAAAGGTCGAGATCAGCACCCCTGGCGACACCATGTTCCTTGTTGGCGAGCAGGTCGACAAGAACGAGTTCGAGGATGCCAACGCCCGTCTGAGGGCACAGAACGGGACAGAAGAGGACGCTGCGGAGAATTCTCTGGAGGAGGCGACGGCTACACCGGTTCTCCAGGGAATCACCAAGGCCAGCCTGCAGACCGGCTCGTTCGTCTCGGCCGCTTCGTTCCAGGAAACCACGCGGGTGCTCACGGAAGCGGCTGTGACAGGCAAGCGCGACACGCTCTCCGGCCTCAAGGAAAATGTCATCGTCGGCCGCCTCATTCCCGCCGGGACCGGGCGAGTCACCCAGCGTCTGCGCAGTATCGAGGAGATGAACCGGCCCCGGTTGCCCATGGAGGACGAGGACATGCCGGATGCCGGCCATCTGTTGTTCGAGAGCGACGAGCCTCATCTGGTTGTCGAGTAGATGCCGGAGTTTCGCCTTTGCGGGGGACTTGACCGGGTGAGGAGCCGGCACTATAGTCCGCTTCCCCTTGCCACCCTGCGGGGAGGGGAAGGGGAAGCCCTTGAACACACTCTCACGATCCCGGGGCGCGGGCCACGCGGGAGAGCGGGAAGTATTTTGTCTGTGCGACGGAATCGGGAACCAGGCGCATGCCGACCGTGAACCAGCTGATCCGCAAGCCGCGCAAGCCGCGGCGGGCACGCAACAAGGTACCGGCCCTTGAGGCCTGTCCGCAGAAGCGTGGCGTGTGTACCCGCGTCTACACGACGACGCCCAAGAAGCCGAATTCGGCCCTGCGCAAGGTGGCGCGGGTCCGTCTGACCAACGGGTTCGAGGTAACGAGCTACATTCCGGGCGAGGGTCACAACCTGCAGGAGCATTCAGTGGTCATGATCAGGGGCGGACGCGTCAAGGACCTGCCCGGTGTGCGCTACCACATCATTCGCGGCACCCTCGATACCCAGGGCATCGCTCAGCGCCGCCAGAGCCGTTCCAAGTACGGCGCCAAGCGTCCCAGGTAAGAAAGAGGTCCCGCCATGTCACGCCGCCGCGCCGCCGAAAGGCGGGATGTTCTCCCCGACGCCCTCCATGGTGACATCGTGCTCACCAAGTTCATCAACAGCGTCATGCGAGACGGCAAGAAGGCGGTCGCCGAGGGTATCGTCTACGGCGCCCTGGACAGAATTCGCGACACCACCGGCCAGGATCCCATCGGCGTCTTTCACCTGGCGTTGAACGCTGTCAGGCCGGCCGTCGAGGTGCGCTCGCGGCGGATCGGCGGCGCCACCTACCAGGTGCCGGTGGAGGTCGGTCCCGACAGGCAGCAGGCGCTGGCCATCCGCTGGCTCATCGGCGCCGCCCGTGCCCGTTCGGAAACCACCATGGTTCGGCGCCTCTCGGGAGAGTTCCTGGACGCCTCGAGGCAGCGTGGTGCTGCCGTCAAGAAACGTGAAGACACCCACCGGATGGCGGACGCGAACAAGGCGTTTTCGCACTACCGCTGGTAGCGGTCGAAGCTGGTAACCCGGGGCCCTCCGAAGCGACCCCAAGGACGAGCAGGAATGACACGACGTCACGCAATAGAGCGCTATCGCAACATCGGCATCATGGCCCACATCGCTGCCGGCAAGACGACCACGACCGAGCGCATCCTCTACTACACAGGTCGATCCCACAAGATCGGTGAGGTCCATGAGGGCACGGCCACCATGGACTGGATGGAGCAGGAACAGGAGCGTGGCATCACGATCACCTCGGCTGCCACCACGGCCCACTGGTGCGACCATCGAATCAACATCATCGACACCCCCGGTCACGTCGACTTCACCATCGAGGTCGAGCGCAGCCTGCGCGTCCTCGATGGCGCCGTGGCGGTCTTCGACGCAGTCTCGGGCGTCGAACCACAGTCCGAAACCGTGTGGCGCCAGGCCGACAAGTACGGTGTGCCGCGCATTTGCTTCGTCAACAAGATGGACCGCGTCGGCGCTGATTTCTTCCGTTGCGTTGACATGATCGTCGAGCGTTTCGGCGTCAGGCCGGCGGTGCTGCAACTGCCCGTGGGTGCGGAAGCGGACTTCCGCGGCGTCGTGGACCTCGTGACCATGAAGGCGGTGATCTGGCACGACGATGTCAAGGGGGCGCGCTTTGAGGAAACGGAGATTCCTGCGGATTTGCGCGCCGACGCCAGCGAATGGCGCTCGAGGCTCGTGGACGCGGTTGTTGAACACGACAACGACGCCATGGAAGCCTATCTCGATGGCGTCGATCCCGACGCCGAGACTCTGGTACGGTGCATCCGTGCCGGAACACTCGAACGTACCTCGGTCCCGATGCTGCTCGGCAGCGCCTTCAAGAACAAGGGTGTCCAGCCACTACTCGACGCCGTGACGTACTATCTGCCGTCACCCGTCGACGTGCCGCCGATTCGGGGTGTCGTGGCGAAGACCGGCGAAGAGGTGACACGCGAAAGCAGCGACGAAGCGCCGTTTGCTGCCCTTGCCTTCAAGGTGATGGCCGACAAGTACGTCGGCACACTCACCTTCGCCCGCATCTACTCCGGCGTTCTGAAGACCGGCGACCAGCTGTTCAACGCCGCCAAGGGAGCGCGCGGGCGGGCCGGACGCATGCTGCTGATGCACGCCAACAGTCGCGAGGATATCGATGAGGCGCGCGCTGGCGACATCGTCGCCCTGTGCGGTCTCAAGGGGACCACCACGGGCGACACCATCTGTTCGCCCAGGGAACCGGTGGTTCTCGAGCGCATGGAGTTTCCCGATCCCGTCATCGAGGTGGCGGTCGAGCCGAAGACCCGTGCCGACCACGACCGCATGGGGATGGCGCTGACGAGGCTCGCCCACGAGGACCCCTCCTTCAGGGTGTCGACTGACGAGGAATCGGCGCAGACAATCATCAAGGGCATGGGTGAGCTGCATCTCGAGATTATCGTCGACAGGATGCGCCGCGAATTCAACGTCGAGGCCAGTATCGGCGCTCCCCAGGTTGCCTACCGCGAAACCCTTACACGGTCCTTTGACGTCGACTACGTGCACCGCAAGCAGACCGGTGGCGCTGGCCAGTACGCCAGGGTCTGCATTCTCTTCGAGCCGGGCGAACCCGGTTCGGGAATCGAGTTCGTCAGCGAGATAGTCGGTGGCAACGTGCCGAGGGAGTACATTCCCTCCGTCAAGACCGGAATCGAGAGGGCGGCCGTTTCGGGTGTCCTGGCGGGTTTCCCGATGACCGACTTCAGGGCGACACTCCATGACGGTGCCTTCCATGCCGTTGATTCGAGCGCCATGGCCTTCGAGGTGGCGGCCCGCGCGGCGTTCCGCGAGGGCGCCCTCGCGGCGGGGCCGAGGCTGCTTGAACCGGTGATGCGGGTCGAGGTCGTGACACCCGAGGAGCACATGGGGGACGTCATGGGCGACCTCAACAGCCGCCGCGGACATATCCAGGGTCTCGAGCCCAGGGGTAATGCCCAGGTGGTACGTGCCAGGGTGCCTCTCGGCACCATGTTCGGGTACGTCAACGACCTGCGCTCAATGAGCCAGGGACGGGCGACCTTCACCATGCATTTCAATTCCTATGAACCTGTGCCCGACCTGGTCTCGGAAGACCTGCGGGCCCATATCGCCTGAGTGCGAGTCACTTAACGAAGGACGGATGAGGCAACCTCATGGCCAAGGAGAAGTTTGAGCGTACGAAGCCGCATGCGAACATTGGGACGATTGGGCATGTGGATCACGGCAAGACGACGCTGACGGCGGCGATCACGCGGATTCTGGCGCGCACGGGCGGTGCGACGTATACGGACTACGCGTCGATTGACAAGGCTCCTGAGGAGCGGGAGCGTGGCATTACGATCAACACGGCGCATGTTGAGTACGAGACTGAAGCTCGCCACTACGCGCATGTCGACTGTCCTGGTCATGCGGACTACGTGAAGAACATGATCACGGGCGCGGCTCAGATGGATGGTGCGATTCTGGTTGTGTCGGCGGCGGACGGTCCGATGCCACAGACGCGCGAGCACATTCTTCTGGCGCGTCAGGTGGGTGTTCCTGCGATAGTGGTGTACCTCAACAAGGTTGACCAGGTTGACGACGAGGAGCTTCTGGAGCTTGTGGAGCTTGAGGTTCGCGAGTTGCTGGACGAGTACCGATTTCCTGGGGATGACATTCCTGTGGTGCGGGGCTCGGCACTGGCGGCGATGGAGGATGGCGACGCGGAGACGGGAGAGAAGTCGGTACTTGAGTTGATGGCGGCGGTTGATTCCTACATTCCGACGCCGGAGCGTGCGGTGGACCGTCCGTTTTTGATGCCGATTGAGGATGTGTTTTCGATCTCGGGTCGGGGCACGGTTGTGACGGGTCGTGTTGAGCAGGGTGTTGTGAAGGTTGGCGACGAGGTTGAGATCGTGGGTATCCGGGAGACGTCGAAGACGGTGTGCACGGGAGTGGAGATGTTCCGCAAGCTGTTGGATTCCGGCGAGGCGGGGGACAACATCGGCGTTCTTCTGCGTGGCACGAAGCGCGACAAGGTGGAGCGCGGCCAGGTTCTGGCGCGTCCGGGGACGATCACGCCGCACACGCGTTTCAAGGCGGAGACCTATGTCCTGACGAAGGATGAGGGCGGTCGTCACACGCCGTTCTTCACCAACTACCGTCCGCAGTTCTTTTTCCGGACGACGGACGTGACGGGTCACGTGCAGTTGCCCGAGGGGATCGAGATGGTGATGCCCGGGGACAACGTGACGATGGACGTGGAACTGATTTCGCCGATTGCCATGGACGAAGGCCTGCGCTTTGCCATCCGCGAGGGTGGCCGCACCGTCGGCGCCGGCGTCGTCGCCGAAATCGTCGACTAGAAAACAGGC
>JAJEBJ010000411.1 GCA_022822575.1 Alphaproteobacteria bacterium
CCGGCATTGTCATGTGGTCCGGGTGAACGGGTGCTGTTCAGGGAAACTTGAGCCCGCCCGGCATGTCGAGGCCGGATAGCGGGTTCCCGGAATCGGGCATCTCGAAGCCCGGCGGGAGTTGGCCTTTCTTCGCCATCTTGCGGACCTTCTTCATGCTGCCGTTCATCTGGGCATGCATTTTCATGACCCTGTTGACATCCTGGATGCGGGTGCCCGAACCGGCGGCTATACGCTTCTTGCGGCTTGCGTGAATGATGCGCGGATCACGGCGCTCGGCGGGCGTCATCGATGAGAGGATCGCCTCGATGCGGCCGAGCGCGGACTCGTCGAGCTTCGACGCCTCCATTTCCCGGCGCGCCCGGGCAACCCCGGGCAACAGTCCGAGAAGGCCCTGCATGCCGCCCATCCGGCGCAGGTGAGATATCTGCATACGCAGGTCGTCGAAGTCGAGCCCCTGACCGGTCTCCATCTTCCTTGCAAGCTTCTGCGCATCCTCCTCTTCCACCACCCGGGCCGCCTTTTCGACCAGGCTCACGACGTCGCCCATGCCGAGAATCTGGCCGGCCAGGCGGTCGGGGTGGAAGGGTTCGAGCTGGTCGAGTTGTTCGCCGGTTCCCATCAGCTTGATGGGACACCCGGTGACCTGCCGCATCGAGAGGGCAGCTCCTCCGCGGGCATCTCCGTCGATGCGGGTGAGCACGATGCCGGTAACACCGGCGCTCTCGTGAAATGACCTGGCGCTGTTGACCGCATCCTGCCCGGTCATGGCATCCGCCACGAACAGCACTTCACGGGGCGAAGCCAGGTCCCTGATGCTTGCCAGTTCCTCCATCAGTTCATCGTCGATGTGGAGCCGGCCTGCAGTATCGAGGAGAACGACATCGGTGGCGCTGCGTCGCGCTGCCTTGAGAGCGCGCCGGGCAATGGCCAGGGGACCTTCTCCGGCAACGATCGGCAGGGTCTCAACTCCCGCCTGCTCTCCAAGAACCGCCAACTGCTCCTGGGCCGCCGGACGGCGGACATCCAGGGAGGCCATCAGGACTTTCCTTTTCCCCTCCCCCTCCTGGAGCCAGCGCCCGATCTTGGCCGTGGTCGTGGTCTTGCCGGAACCCTGGAGACCGACCAGCATCATGGCGACAGGGGGATTGCCCGCAAGATCAAGCTCGGTGGTTTCGGACCCGAGCGTTTCCACCAGGCAGTCATGCACGAGCTTGATGACCTGCTGGGCCGGATTGACGCCCTGCAACCTCTCCGCACCACGTGACCGTTCGCGAACCGTCTCGACGAACTGCCCGGCGACGGAGAGCGCGACATCGGCTTCAAGCAGGGCGACACGCACTTCGCGCAGGGCAGCATCGATGTCGTTCTCGCGCAGGGAGCCCTTGCGCCGCAGTCGGGTGAAGATTCCCTCGAGGTTGCTGGTGAGCCTGTCGAACATGGGCACTCCCCTTAAGGGCTCAGGACTCTTCCCGAACCATCCGGTAATGGAAGTCGCAGTGGTCCGCGCCCTGCATGATCGTCTGCGTGCGCCTGAGGCGGATGCGCGGATCATAGCCTGTCGCGAAGGTCGCATCGCGATTGCAGGAGAGTTCGAAACCGATTTCCGCCAGCCCCATCTCCCTGTACATCTCCGCATAGCGGCACCGCGTGACACGATAGACGTACTCGTCGTCCGTGCTGCGCGCGACTTCGGTCTCGAGGGCGCCATCGGCATCCCAGAGATGCTGGAAGGACAGAAATCCGCGGAGTCCCCCGGGTCCTCCGTTCTTCTCGGCGAACTCGCGTCCCTCGGCGATGGCCGCCTCGACAATCGCCGATGAAAGGATCCGGCGCGCCCCTGCCTCGCCGACCTCGGCCTTCATGGCCTGCCAGAGCGGTCTGACAACCTCTGCCTGAATGCGCCGCCTTTCGAGAACCGGCAGGCGATTGAGCGTCGTCATCGGGGTCACCTCGTCTGCCAGGTGGGCATGGACGCCGGTGGCGTCCGCCCCTATATAGCAACAGCCATGGATCCTGTCAGTTTCGTCAAGATGCACGGCCTGGGCAATGATTTCGTCATCATCGACGCCCGGGAGCGTGCCGCTCCGCTTCCCTCGTGCGCGATCCGCACGATTGCGGACCGTCGCGTCGGTGTGGGATGCGATCAGCTCATCCGTCTCGAGCCTTCCAACACTGGCGATGCCTTCATGCGCATCTGGAACCCTGACGGCAGCGAGGCCGAGGCCTGCGGCAACGGAACCCGCTGCGTCGCCCGGCTGCTCATGGATGAGACCGGAAGGAACGACGCCGGCATCGAAACACGGTCCGGGCTGCTCAAGGCTTGCCGGCGTGGGGAGGGGGTGTTCGACGTCGACATGGGCCGTCCCCGGTTCGGCTGGCGAGACATCCCGCTGGCGAGGCCGTCCGACACGCTTCAGGTTGATCTCGGTGATGCCGCGCCTTCGCCCGCCTCCTGCGTCAGTATCGGCAATCCACATGCCGTCCTCTTCGTCGAGGATTGCAATGCGGTTGACTTGGCGACGACCGGACCGCTCCTCGAAGGACACTCTCTCTTCCCGCGGCGGGCCAACATCAGCTTCGCCACGGTCGAGACGGAGTGGAGAGTGCGGGCGCGGGTCTGGGAGCGGGGGGCCGGCGCCACGCTCGCCTGCGGTTCTGCGGCCTGCGCCATCGCCGTCGCCGGCCACCGGCGCGGCCTCACCCAGCGCCATGTGACCGTGGCCCTGCCCGGCGGGGATCTCAGTCTCGACTGGCGCGAGAACGAGCACATTCACATGGCGGGACCCGCCCGGCTGGTGTGCAGGGGAACCCTCATGCCGGAGATCACGGCATGAGCCATGTGGTGAACTTCGGCTGTCGACTCAACGCCCGGGAGGCGGAACTGATGTCCCGTCACCTGGAGTGGGGCGGCGTGGAGAACACGATCGTCGTCAACACCTGCGCCGTGACGGCCGAAGCCGAGCGTCAGGCTCGCCAAATGGTGCGCCGGCTGCGCCGCGAGAATCCGTCGGCCACGATCGTTGCCACCGGCTGCGCCAGCGAAATCGACCGCCAGACTTGGGCCGCCATGCCGGAAATCGACCGTGTCGTGGCCAATGGCGTCAAG
>JAJEBJ010000198.1 GCA_022822575.1 Alphaproteobacteria bacterium
GAGCCAGGTCCAGACGCTGGCCATCAGCCCGGTGCTTGAGTTCCACCCTGGACGATGCAGCTCCACGTGGCCCGATGATGATCTGCCAGGGAAGGCCGATGAGATCCATGTCGGAGAACTTCACCCCTGCCCTTTCCTCGCGATCATCATGAAGCACCTCGAGACCGGCGGCATCGAGGCGCTCCTCCAGGGTCGCAGCCATGGAATCGCAGAGCGCATCGCCAGCCTTGAGATTGACGATACCGACGTCAAAGGGGGCAACACTGGCGGGCCAAATGATTCCGGCATCATCATGGCAGGCCTCGATGATAGCGCCGGCAAGGCGCGAGACGCCGATGCCATAGGAGCCACCGTGCAACAGCCGTCTTTCTCCATCGGGCATCGCGACACTGGCCCCCATTGCCTCGGAGTACTTGGTGCCGAAGTAGAATATGTGCCCGACTTCGATACCGCGTGCGACAAGCAGTTCCGGTCCGGATACCGGAGCAGTTTCCGGATCGTGCTTGTCGTCGCTCGCCGCATAGAGCGATGTCCATGCCCTGACTACGGGTTCAAGATCGCCGTCATAGTCGATACCGGAACAGGTTGCATCCATGTCGAGCAGGCGCCTGTCCGCATGGACCCTGGTTTCTCCGGTGGCCGCCAGAATGACAAACTCGTGCGATAGATCACCACCGATGGGGCCGGAGTCAGCCTGCAGAGGGATCGCCTTGAGCCCCATGCGCGCATAGGTTCTCAAGTATGCGATGAACATGGTGTTGTAGGAACGTCGCGCCGATTCGAAGTCGAGATCAAACGAATAGGCGTCTTTCATCAGGAACTCGCGCCCGCGCATGACTCCGAAGCGCGGTCGGATCTCGTCCCGGAACTTCCACTGGATGTGATAGAGGTTTCGCGGCAGGTCGCGATAGCTCTGGATGTCGTCCCGTACGATCTGGGTAATCTGTTCCTCGTTGGTCGGGCCGTAGAGCATGTCGCGCCCGTGGCGGTCCCGGATGCGGAGCATCTCTGGTCCGTATGCATCGTAGCGCCCGCTTTCACGCCACAGGTCGGCCAGCTGCAAGGTGGGCATGAGAACAGCGTGGGCGCCGGCTCTCTGCATCTCCTCGTGCACGATGGTTTCGATCCGCCTGAGGACCCGGAAGCCCAGCGGAAG
Organism: Alphaproteobacteria bacterium; assembly: GCA_022822575.1. Classification (GTDB taxonomy): domain Bacteria; phylum Pseudomonadota; class Alphaproteobacteria; order SP197; family SP197; genus SP197. The sequence continues at coordinate 1,157 of JAJEBJ010000198.1, forward strand.
CCAGGAATAGATACCGGCTCCTGCCTGACGGACCATGCCGGCACGCAGCATCAGCCGGTGCGAGGCGATCTGTGCCTCGGCGGGTGTTTCCTTGAGTGTCGGCAGGAAATAGCGGGTCAGACGCATGAATCAACCAGGGTCCTGGAACGTGCTCACTCTAGCCATACGACGGTGCCTTGTCATGGCAGTCGAGCCATGGGGGACGTGCCTTGATGATTCGCTCCTGAACAGGGCAATCGTCGCGGTGGGCTCCGGGAAGCCAGCCTGTCGACATCAGGAATTCCTCGACGACGAGGGGGCCGGTGAAAACGAATGTCTGCCTGAAGAGCCGGGTCCACGCGGCGTGATCGCGAGGATGATGCGCCTCGAGCCATCCATGAAAGTCGCCATGGAGCGCCCGCAACTCCACGAGGCGTCGCGCGTTGGCGATGGCGGCCTCGATCTTGCGCCGGTTGCGAATGATGCCGCTGTCCCCCATCAGCCGGTCGACATCCTCTTGTGTGTAGGCGGCGACGGCATCGATATCGAATCCGCCAAAGGCCCGGACGAATGCCGCGCGTTTCTTCAGGATGAGCGCCCATGAAAGCCCGGCCTGGTTGATCTCGAGAATGAGTCTCTCGAAGAGTTCGTTGTCTCCCCTGAGTGGAAACCCGTACTCGCTGTCATGGTAGGAACGGTGCACGGGATCACCCGGAGCTAGAGTGCAGTAGCTTTCGGTCATGAAGGCAATCCGATGAACCAGGCGCCGATATCCGTAATGTCCGCCGCCTCGAGGAAGGCTGCACCACCAACAAGAACGCATGTAATGGCTGTCGTCCAAAGTGCCTTCTTCAGTAGCATCGGCTCGGCGGGCGCCCCAGGGTCATGTCCTTCAACCACTCGCCTCTGGCGCCTGACGCCGATGGGAAGGGCAGCAAAAAACACCACCCACCAAACGCATACGAAGACCACAATCAGCCCGAAGAGCGACATGGTTCACATCACCTCCCCACCATGGCCGGATGTGCCCTCATGTTCATCCCCGAGGAGACTCAGGCCTCTTCCAATTCGACGAGAGTGCCGCAGAAGTCCTTGGGATGGAGGAACAATACCGGCTTTCCATGGGCGCCGATCCTGGGTTCGCCATTGCCGATGACACGCCCGCCCGCTGTGACGATCCGATCCCGGGCAGCACGGATGTCATCAACCTCGTAGCAAACATGATGCATACCCCCCGCCGGATTGCGTTCCAGGAAAGCGGCTATCGGTGACTGGTCACCGAGAACTCCGAGAAGTTCTATCCTGGTATTCGGGAGATCGACGAAGACAGTCGTGACACCGTGCTCGGGCTGATCGACCGGTTCCGATACCGTCGCCGCGAGTGTTTCGCGATAGAGCGCACTGGCGGCGGCAAGATCTGGCACGGCGATGGCAACATGGTTCAATCTGCCGATCATGTGATTCCTTCCTCTCCCTGGATGTGGCGGCGAACTCAGATCCTGATGATGGTGACCCGTGTCACCGGACGGCGCACCCGGGTCCCGGAGAGCCAGCGGCGGGGAATGCGCCGCAACGCCCGCGTGATGTCCTCATCCATCATCCTTTCGCGCGGACGAAGGTCCTCGAAGGCGTCGGCCGCATCATCGGCAATCGAAAGGACGATATCAGGTTCCTCGCCCAGGCCGATGAGCGCCACGTGCGGATCGGCGGCGAGGTCCCCTTCGTGGTCCACCACCAGCGTAATGATCACCACGCCGCATGCCATGGCGTCACGCCGTTCGCGGATCAGTGGACCGTTGACGGGAACAGCACGCCGGCCGGTCCAGGCGACACGACCGTGAGTGACAGTGTGGACAACCTCGGGAATGCCGGGCGCCAACCGGACCAGGGAACCGTTCGCCACGCCCTTCACCGGTTCGACACCGAGGGACTCCGCCAGACTGGCGTGCTCCTTGAGATGACGGACCTCGCCATGAACCGGGATGGCGTAGCGTGGTCGCACGAGGGCGTACATGCGTGCCAGTTCTTCCCTGTTGGGATGACCGGAGACATGGACGAACCGTTCATCCTCCGTGACGGTCTCAATTCCGAGATGTGTCAGGCGATTGATGAGATCGAAGATTGCTCGCTCGTTTCCGGGGATGATCTTCGAGGAAAAGATGACGTGGTCGCCGGACTCCATCGTCACCGTCTGATGATTGCCTTTGGCAATCCGTGACAAGGCAGCATTGGGCTCTCCCTGGCTGCCGGTCAGCATGTAAAGCACCTTGTCGGGAGCGAGATGGCGTGCGTCTCTGTCGGACATGAAGTGCGTGTCGGGCGGAAGGTAGCCCGTCTGCCGGGCACACTTGATGATACGCCACATGGAACGCCCCAGTGCGACGCACCGACGACCATTGGCCTCGGCCGCATGGTGGATGGAAAGCAGGCGGGTCAGGTTGCTGGCAAAGGTGGTGACAGCAACACGGCCGCGCCGTCCGGCGACCTCGTCAACGAGACTGCATCTCACATCGGCTTCCGAACCGGAGGTACCGGGGCGAAACACATTGGTGGAATCGCACACCATGGCAAGGATGCCGGAATCACCACTCTTCCTGATGGCCTCTTCGTCCACGGGATCCGAGATCAGTGGCTCCGGATCGAGCTTCCAGTCGCCGGTGTGCATGATGCGGCCGGCCGGCGTGTCGAGAACGAGAGCATTGGGCTCGGGAATCGAATGCGTTAGGCCATGGAGGGCGATCGAAAAGGGGCCCAGTTCCAGTGTGCTTCCCGGATCGATGATATGGATGTCCATCTCGTGAATGCCATCCGCCCCCTCATGGAGTTTCTCGGCGAGCAGGGCCGCCGTAAAGGGTGTGGCGTAGACCGGGCATTTCAGAAGTGGCCACAGGTAGGGCACTGCCCCCATGTGATCCTCGTGGGCGTGGGTGAGGACGAGGCCAAGGAGATGCTGACGGCGCTCCGCGATGTAGGAAATGTCGGGCATCACGAGATCGATGCCAGGAAGTTCTTCACCGGCGAAGGTCACACCGAGATCGCACATCAGCCATGAGCCGCCATACTCGTAGAGATTCAGATTCATGCCGATTTCGCCGGAACCGCCGAGAGGCAGGAAATGCAGGGGGTGTGTCAAGGGCTGTTTCTCGTACGCCGCCAGATTTCCAGCAGACCGTAGACGGTGATATCGGGATCGAACCTGTCGATACTATCGGTCGCCGCATCGAACAAAGGCGCCAGACCGCCGGTCGCCACAACCTTCATCGGCTTGCCGTATTCGGCGCGGATACGGCCGACCACGCCCTCAATGAGGCTCACATAGCCCCAGTAGGCGCCCGACTGCATGCAACTGACAGTGTTTGTGCCGATGACCCGCTGCGGCCTGTCTATGCCAATTCGCGGCAGCCGGGCAGAAATCCGGTGCATGGCGTCGAGAGCGAGATTGACACCGGGGGCGAAGACACCTCCGGCGAATCCGCCATCCTCGTCAACGACGTCAAACGTGGTCGCTGTGCCAAAGTCAATGATGATCAGGGGACCGCCCAGACGCGTCCACGCGCCGACCACGTTCGCCAGTCGGTCCGCACCCACCTCGTCCGGCATATCGATCCTGAGCGGGATACCCAAGCGTGCCGATTCTCCCACGACAACCGGTTCGCAGTGGTGATGACGACGGCACAGGAGCTTGAGCTCATGAATGCCATGGGGGACGACGCTTGCGATCACCGCATCACTGATGGCCCCAGCATCAAGGCCATTCAGGCCCAGGAGGTGATGGAGCCATACAGCGTGTTCATCAGCGGTGCGACCGGTATTGGCGCTGATCCGCCACTGTCCCACAAGGTCCTCACCTCGGAAGACGGCAAACACTGTGTTGGTGTTGCCCGCATCGATGGCCAGAAGCAGGTCCTTCATGGCTGGGCCTCCGACGCGGCTCGATTCGGGATCTTCCCCGGCCGCGGGTGTGTGGCTGACGCCAGTCGCAGGGTTCCGGAAACAACTCGCATGTGACGGCCGTCCGATTCCATGATCAGCGCTCCGTCATGCGCAAGTCCTACAACCCTGCCCTCCATGGAGGTGTCTCCACTGAGAAAGGCACGGGCGCCGATGCCGGCAGCTCGGTCGAGCCATGCTCGACGATGGGAATCGAATCCGGAATTCTCCCAGTCCGTCACCCGTTCCTTCAGACAACGGCAGAGCGTGGCAAGCAGGACATCGCGGTCCACCCCTGGAGCTCCCTCGCTTGCAAGATCCGTGGCGATGGCATCCTTGATGCCCGGGTGGCTGACGAGATTGATGCCGATTCCGACAATCACTGCGTCACTACCTGTCTCCACCAGAATCCCGGCCACCTTGGCGTCATTCAAGAGGATGTCATTGGGCCACTTGCAGCGCGCCGGCGCAACTTCCGGCGCCGATGCCTCGATCGACTCGGCGACCGCCACGCCGGCGATGAGGGACATTTGCGGGAGATCGCGTGAACTGACGCGGGGTTTGAGAATGAAAGATGTGTAGGAGTTGCCCGGCGGCGACACGAACACCCGTCCCCTGCGGCCGCGGCCGCTCGTCTGGAGGCGTGCGCGGACCACGGTCCAGGCAGCTGCCCCAGCTTCTGCCAGTTCGATGGCGGCGTCATTGGTACTCGTCACCGCGTCGCGTTCGACCAGGCGAAAGGGCGGAGGCAGCCTGACGATCATTGACCCGATGGACTCAAGCCGGCGACAAGGGTGGCAGCAGCATTCCGGGCGCTGTCGAGCAGAGGATCGGAAAACAGGAAGAAGCCGACTGTAGCGACCGCTGTCACGGCGATCACGGGCACCAGATCGCGACCCACCGGACGGTCAAAGGCATCCGCCGGTTCATCGAAATACATGAGCTTGACGATCCTGATGTAATAGAAGGCGCCCACCACGCTCATCAGCACTCCGATCACTGTGAGCGTGTAGAGTCCGGCGTCAATGGCCGCAAGGAAGACATAGAACTTGCCGAAGAAACCGGCGAGTGGCGGGATGCCGGCCATGGAAAACATGAAGACGGCAAAGGCAAGGGCCAGGGCCGGTTGGCTGCGCGACAGCCCTGCGAGATCATCGATTCCCTCCACCATGGCGCCGTCACGGCGCATGGCAAGGATGCAGCCCCAGGTCCCCAGACCCATGACAAGATAGATGGCCAGATAGACGGCCACGCCGTGAACTCCAGCCTCGCTTCCCGCTGCGAGGCCGACCAGGGCAAAACCGGCATGCCCGATGGAACTGTAGGCCATCAGTCGCTTGATGTTGCGCTGGCCGATAGCGCCCAGCGCGCCAAGGGCCATGGACCCCACAGCGAGGAGGAAGATTATCTGCTGCCAGTGATCGACGAGTGCGGCAAAGGGATCGATGAGCACCCGGACCAGGAGTGCCATGGCTGCCACCTTCGGCGCCGCCGAGAAAAAAGCGGTGACGGGCGTGGGCGCCCCCTCGTAAACATCGGGAGTCCACATGTGGAAGGGCACGGCGGATATCTTGAAGGCAAGGCCGGCGGCAATGAAGACAGCGCCGACGAGAATGCCGGTGGACTCACCGCCAACCTCGAGAGACGCAACAATTCCCTGGAAGGACGTCGTACCCGAGAATCCGTAGACCAGCGAGCAGCCATAGAGCAGCATGCCGGATGCAACAGCGCCCAGCACGAAGTACTTGAGACCGGCCTCGGTGGATCGCAGTTTGTCCTGCTGGAATGCCGCACACACATAGAGCGCCAGGCTCTGCATTTCCAGACCGACATAGAGTGTCATGAGGTCGTTGGCTTGAACCATCAGGTACATGCCGAGCGTGGCCAGGACCACCAACACAGGCAACTCGAAACGATCCATGGATTCCCGGCGCATGAATCCACGGGCCATGATCAGGGCCAGCACGGCGCCTGTCACCACCAGTACGGTCATGAACCGTCCGAAGGCGTCGATGGCGAGAAGGCCGTCGAAGGGTTGCTCGCCGACAGGCGACACAACAGCCAGAATTCCGGCAATCACCAGGGATGCCACAGCTCCCCAGAAGACAATTTGGGACACACTCCTGGAGATGAAGACGCCGGCCATCAGCAACGTCATGCCGGCGATGGCAAGCCAGAGTGCGGGCAGGATGGCGAGGAGGTCGTGCGAGAGGAAGGCAGCCATCACCCGCCGTCTCCCATGGCGAAAGACTCCGCTTCGTTCGCTCCTGCGGTCTGTTCGACAAGGTTGGCGACCGACACATGCATGGCGTCGAGCAGTGACTCCGGCCAGATACCCATGATCAGCACAGCCGCCACCAGCGGTACGAAGAACAACATCTCGCGTCTGTTGCAGTCGCTGATCGACTTCAGTTCCGCTTTCACGAGATCACCGAACACGACGCGCCGGTAGAGCCACAGCATGTAGGCCGCACCCAGCACAATTCCCGTGGTGGCCAGGAACGCCACCCAGGTGTTGGCCTGGAACGCGCCGACGAGAACCAGAAACTCACCGATGAATCCCGAAGTGCCAGGCAGGCCTACGGAAGCCAGCATGAACACCATGAAGACCAGGGCATAGCGCGGCATGCGGTGAACGAGGCCGCCGTAAGTGGCAATCAGGCGGCTGTGCATCCTGTCATAGACGACGCCGACCACGAGAAAGAGAGCGGCCGAGACAACCCCGTGGGACAGCATCTGGAAGAGGCCGCCTTCAATTCCCTGCTGATTCATGGTGAAGAGTCCGATGGTCACGAATCCCATGTGAGCCACCGAGGAATAGGCAATGAGCTTCTTCATGTCCTCCTGCATCAGTGCCACAAGGGAGGTATAGATGATGGCGACGATCGACAGGGAATAGACCAGCGGCGAGAAGTAGACCGATGCCTCTGGCAACATCGGCAAGGAAAACCTGAGAAACCCGTATGCTCCCATTTTGAGCAGGATGCCGGCGAGGATGACGGATCCCGCCGTCGGCGCCTCGACATGGGCATCCGGCAACCACGTGTGAAACGGCCACATCGGCACCTTGACCGCGAACGAGGCGAACATGGCCAGCCACAGCCAGCGTTGCAGATCCTCATCGAATCCCCAGTTCATGAGGGCGGGGATGCTGGTCGTGCCGGCCTCAAAGTACATCGTCAGCACCGCCACCAGCAGCAACACCGAACCGACGAGGGTGTAGAGAAAGAACTTGAATGCCGAGTAGATGCGCCGTGGCCCGCCCCAGATGCCGATGATCAGGAACATCGGGATCAGCATCGCCTCAAAGAAGAGATAGAAGAGGACGAAGTCGAGAGCGCAGAAGACTCCGATGATGAAGGACTCCATGACCAGGAAGGCGATCATGTATTCCCTCACCCGTGCGCGGATGGAGTCCCACGAACAGAGAATGCAGACGGGCACCAGGAAGGCCGTCAACACGATCAGAAAGAGGGAAATGCCGTCAACACCAAGGTAAAACTCGATGCCGAAAGCCGGAATCCACGCCGCCCTTTCGACAAACTGGAATTCCGCCGTGGTGGTGTCGAAGGCGGCCCAGATGAGAAGAACGACCACGAGGACGACAAGGGACGTCCACAGGGCAACATAGCGGGTGTTGCGGGCAACGGCTTCCGCGTTGTCGCCACGCGTCAGCAACACGAAGGCCGCGCCAACCAGAGGCAGGAAGGTAGCCAGGGACAGCAGGGGCCACTGCGACATCGTTCCTAGCCCCAGATCTTGAAAAGGAACCAGCTGGCCAACACAACGAGGCCAATCAGCATGGCAAAGGCGTAGTGGTAGAGATAACCTGACTGCAGGATCCTGGCGCGGCGCGCCAGGGAAAGGGTGGCGCCGGCAACTCCGTCAGGACCCAGACCGTCGATCACGTCGCCATCGCCCGTCTTCCAGAGCCCCAGGCCGACCCGTTTCGCCGGCCGCACCAGCAGGGCTTCATAGATCTCGTCGAAATACCACTTGTTGAGAAGAAAGCGGTGACTGCGGGAAAAGCGGGAGGCAAGGCGCTCCGGCAGGGCCGGTCTTTTCACATAGGCCCACCAGGCGGCCACGATCCCTCCTGTCGCCACCACAAGGATAAGCGCCTTGATGGCGAGGGGTGTGTCGTGGTGAGCCTTCTCGATGACATTCTCGCCCAGCATCAGGATCGACGATCCAAAGAACTCTCCGCCGCCATGATCCACCATGTGTCCGCCCAGCATCGGCAATCCGCCAACTAGGGCGCCACCGGCGAGAACCAACAGCGGCACCCACATGACGCGGGGTGCCTCGTGGACATGCTCGAGCACCTCGGCCGTCATCCGAGGCGTGCCGTGGAATGTCATGATGATCAGGCGCCACGAGTAGAGCGCTGTGAGGAAGGCTGCGCCAACGCCGATCCAGAACGCATATCCACCGGCGAATCCATCCGTAACCCAGGCCGATTCGATGATGAGGTCCTTCGACCAATAACCGGCAAACACCGGGATGCCGGCGAGAGCGAGACTGCCAATCCACATGTAGGCATAGGTCACGGGCATGCGGCGCCACAGCCCTCCCATCCGGCGCATGTCCTGATCGCCGCCGACGGCGTGAATGACCGCACCGGATCCCAGGAACAGCAGGGCCTTGAAGAAGGCATGGGTGAAGAGGTGGAAGAGCGCCACCGGGTAGGCCCCGACGCCGCAGGCAAGGAACATGTATCCAAGCTGGCTGCAGGTCGAATAGGCGATAACGCGCTTGATGTCATTCTGTGCCAGGCCAACGGTCGCCGCGAAGATAGCCGTCGACGCGCCGACGATGGTCACCACCCACAGCGCCGCGGGCGCGAACTCGAACATTGGTGACAGGCGCACCACCATGAACACGCCGGCCGTGACCATGGTGGCAGCGTGGATCAGAGCCGACACCGGGGTCGGTCCCTCCATGGCGTCAGGAAGCCAGGTATGCAGAGGTACCTGTGCCGACTTTCCCATGGCGCCAACAAACAGGAGCAGACAGAGCAGAGTCAGCGTGTCGACTTCCATCGACAGGAAGGAGAGGGATGTCCCTGCCACGTCGGGAACCGCAGCGAAGACGGCATCGAAGGCCACCGTGTCGAACACTAGAAAAACACCCATGATGCCGAGCGCAAGGCCGAAGTCCCCGATCCGGTTGACAATGAAGGCCTTGATGGCCGCGGCATTGGCGCTCGGTCTCTTGTACCAGAATCCGATCAGCAGGTAGCTGCAGACACCAACACCCTCCCAGCCGAAGAACATCTGCACAAAGTTGTCGGCCGTCACCAGCATCAGCATGGCAAAGGTGAAGAGGGACAGATAGGCAAAGAACCGCGGCCGGTGGGGGTCGTGCGCCATGTAGCCCAGCGAATAGACATGGACGACGGCAGATACCGTGGTCACCACCACCAGCATGACAGCGGTCACCTGATCCAGCGCAATCGCCCAGCTGACCTCGAAACTGCCGGAGTCGATCCACGTGAAGAGATGCACCGTGACATGTTCCGCGGAACCCGTGAGCTGAAAGAAGACGATCCAGCCAAGAACAGCCGATGCCACCAGCAGCACCGACGCCAGAACGGGTGCGATGCGGTCCCCCAGCCAGCGTCCGAAGAAGCCTGAGATCACGGCGCCCAGAAGAGGCAGAAAGACAACGGCGACGGCGTGAAGCACGGCTGACTAACCCTTCATCGTCGAGATGTCTTCCACCGCAATGGAACTGCGGTTGCGGAAGAAGACGACGAGGATGGCCAGGCCGATGGCCGCCTCAGCGGCGGCGACGGTCAGCACGAACATGGCGAAGACCTGTCCAACCAGGTCACCGAGTTCGACGGAAAAAGCCACCAGATTGATATTGACGGCGAGCAGCATCAACTCGACGGACATCAGGATGATGATCACGTTCTTGCGGTTGAGAAAGATGCCAAGGATTCCCAGGGTAAACAGGATCGCCGCCAGTGCCAGATAATGTTCAAGCCCGACAACCATGTCAGACCCCCTCCCCGCGCCGTGCGTCGTGGAGTCTGATCACGTCCTCGGGACGCCGGCGGACCTGATCGCCAATTCGCTGACGCTTGATCTGGCGATGACGCAGCGTCAGCACGATGGCTCCGATCATGGCGATGAGGAGAATGATGCCGGCAGCCTGGAAGAGAAGCGCATAGCGGGTATAGAGCACGTCGCCGAGGGCAGCCGTGTTGCTGCGTACCTCAAGGGGTGGCACGGGCTCTGCCAGTCCGCCTGCCATGGCTGGCTCGTACTGCCACAACCCGGCGACGATGATGAGTTCAATGAGCAGGACAAGGCCGACAAGTGCGCCGATGGGAAGATAGTTGAGAAAGCCCTGGCGCATCTCGGCAAGATCGATGTCGAGCATCATGACCACGAAGAGGAAGAGAACGGCGACAGCGCCCACGTAGACGATGACCAGAATCATGGCGAGGAACTCGGCGCCTATCAGAATGAACAGGGCCGCCGCATTGAAGAAGGCGAGTATCAGGCAGAGCACGGAGTGCACAGGGTTGCGCGCAGATATCACGACAACGGCCGAGAACAGCAGAATGGCGGCGAAAAGATAAAACGCGAGTGTCTGGAGAATCATGGCGCCTGTCACCTGTAGGGGGCATCGGCGGCAAGCCGCGCCGCGATTTCCTTCTCCCAGCGGTCACCATTGGCGAGAAGCCGTTCCTTGTCATAGAACAGTTCCTCGCGGGTTTCCGTGGCGAACTCGAAGTTCGGTCCCTCGACGATGGCGTCTACCGGACAGGCTTCTTCGCAGAACCCGCAATAGATGCACTTTGTCATGTCGATGTCATAGCGGGTGGTACGGCGACTGCCATCCTCACGGGGCTCCGCCTCAATGGTGATCGCCTGGGCCGGACAGACGGCCTCGCACAGTTTGCACGCAATGCACCGCTCCTCGCCGTTAGGATAACGCCGCAAGGCATGCTCCCCACGGAAACGGGGCGACAATGGCCCCTTCTCGAAGGGATAGTTGATGGTCGCCCGCCTCCGGAAGAGGTAGCTGAATGTCCTCATCAGGCCGGCAACCAGTTCCGTGAGCAACAATGTGCGGATCGCCCGGCGGAAAGCGGTCATCCCTTGTCCTCCTGCCCGGATGTCATCGTGGCAGCCATCCGAACACCTGCAGCGCACCGGCTACCACGACGACCGCCGCCAGTGAAAGCGGAAGGAAGACCTTCCATCCAAGGCGCATGAGTTGATCATAACGGTAACGCGGGAACGTTGCCCTTACCCAGATGAAGACGAAGAGCATGAGAGCCGTCTTGAGGAGGAACCACAACGGTCCGGGAATCCAGTCCAGCCACGGACCCTCGAAGGGAGGCAGCCAACCGCCCAGGAAGAGTGTGGTAGCGAGCCCGGAAAGGAGAACCATGTTGGCGTATTCGCCCATGAAGAACAGGGCGAAGGTCATGGCCGAATACTCAACGTTGTAACCGGAAACGAGTTCCGACTCCGCCTCCGGCAAATCAAAGGGCGCACGGTTTGTCTCCGCCAGCGCCGAGATGAAGAAGATCACAAAGAGTGGGAACAGGGGTACGATGTACCATGACCAGAATCCGCCGCTCTGGGAGCGGACGATATCGGCAAGATTGAGTGAACCGACACACACGAGAACGGCGACGAGGACAAAGCCGATGGATACCTCGTACGAGACCATCTGCGCCGCCGAGCGCAGGGCTCCGAGGAAAGCGTAGCGTGAATTCGAGGCCCAGCCTGCCATGATGATGCCATAGACACCGAGCGACGAAACGGCAAAGAGATAGAGGATGCCGACATTGATGTTGGCAACGGTCCAGACCCCTGAAGCGCTTTCACCAAGAGGAATCACTGCCCACCCCACCATGGCGATGACGAAGGTGACTATCGGTGCGAGGATGAAGATGACGCGGTTGGCACCTGCGGGAATGATGGTTTCCTTCAGGAGCAGCTTGCCGGCATCGGCAAAGGGCTGGAGCAATCCGAAGGGACCGACGATGTTCGGACCGCGGCGCAACTGCATCGCCGCCATGACCTTGCGTTCCGCGTAGGTGAGAAAGGCAACGCTCACCAGGAGCGGAACGAGGATCGCCGCAATGGCGAGCAGCACCAGGACCAGGTGCCAGGTCCAATCTGCGATCAGCTGCATGACTCGCTCTGCGCTGAGCCAGGAAGAAAGGCTTCCGTGGCAAGGCCCATGGTTGGCGAGGCACGGCTGATCGTACAGGTCCGATAGAAGTTGTCGACAGCCGGGACAAATGGCGCGTCCGTCATTTCCCCCGTGGAACCGAAGCATCGCCAGGGTGCTGGCGTGATCGAGTCAATGTCGCCGAGGTGCGGCACCTCTTCGATCATTGCCTGGCGCAGGCTATCGAGATCGTCAAAGGGCAGCGGTGCACCGAGGTATCCGGAAAGGGCACGCAGGATGCGCCAGTCCTCGCGGGCCTCACCAGGCGGGAACACGGCACGCTGGGCACGCTGTGGCCGCCCCTCGAGATTGACGTAGGTGGCGTCCTTCTCCGTCCATGCCGCCGCTGGCAGGATGACGTCGGCAACGGCGGCACCCCGGTCACCATGATGGCCGATGTAGACGACGAA
>JAJEBJ010000227.1 GCA_022822575.1 Alphaproteobacteria bacterium
TCGGCATGGTGACGCCGCTCGGAGCGAGCGTTGTCCACAACTGGTCCCAGATTGTCTCGGGTGCCTCGGGCATCCGCCGGATCGAGAACTTTCCCGTTGACGATCTGCCGGCCAAAATTGCCGGGCAGCCGCCATGCGGCAGCGGTGACGGCGCGTTCGATGCAGCAAGGTACGTGGAGCCGAAGGAGCAGCGGCGCATGGATGATTTCATCATCTATGCCATCGCCGCGGCGCAGCAGGCGGTCGAGGATGCCGACTGGATCATCGATGACGTGGAGGAACAGCGGCGCACCGGTGTCCTGATCGGTTCCGGCATTGGCGGTCTGAAGACCATCCAGGACGGTTCCCTGATTCTGCGGGACAAGGGACCGCGCCGGATCAGTCCCTTCTTCATCCCGTCGGCTCTCATCAACCTTGCCTCGGGCCATGTTTCCATCCGCTTCGGCTATCGCGGCCCCAACCATTCGGTGGTGACGGCCTGCTCCACCGGCGCCCACGCCATCGGCGATGCCGCCCGCCTGATCGCGTGCGGCAACGCGGACGTCATGGTGGCCGGAGGCGCCGAGGCTGCTGTCTGCCAGCTGGGGATCGCCGGATTTGCGGCATCGCGGGCGCTTTCCACGAGTTACAACGACGAACCGGAACGGGCTTCCCGGCCCTGGGACAAGGGCAGGGACGGGTTCGTCATGGGCGAGGGGGCCGGCATTGTCGTGCTTGAGGAGTACGACCACGCGCGGCGGCGTGGAGCCCGGATCCATGCGGAGATCCTGGGTTATGGCCTGTCGGGCGATGCCCATCACATCACTGCTCCGCCGCCTGATGGAGATGGCGGATACCGGTCGATGAAAGCCGCCATCGAGGATGCCGGGTTGACCCCGGAGGACATCGACTACATCAACGCCCACGGGACCTCGACACCGATGGGGGATGAAATCGAGATTGGCGCCGTCAGGCGCCTGTTTGGCGATGCCGTCTCGAGTATCAGCATGTCCTCGACGAAGTCATCGATCGGACATCTGCTCGGTGCTGCCGGCAGCGTGGAGGCGATCTACACCATCCTCGCGGTCCAGAACAACCTGGTTCCGCCGACTCTCAATCTCGAAGATCCCGAGGAGGTCTGCCAGGGACTTGATCTCGTTCCCCACGAAGCGAGGGAGCGTCCGGTTCGCCGGGCGTTGTCGAACTCGTTCGGTTTTGGCGGCACCAACGCCACGCTGATTATCGGCAAGTGCCACTGAGACTCCGCGGTGGGCCGGATAGCGGGGATTGTCGCCAGTCTCCTCGGCACCGTCGTCATTGTCCTGGCCATCGCATTCCTGTGGTTCCAGGCGGCACTTGAGAGGCGAGGCCCCCTGGAGGCTCCGGCCACCCTGATCATCCTCGAGGGAACCAGCGCGGCCGGGATCGCGGAGAACCTCCACGCCGGAAACATCATCGCCAGTACCACGCTCTTCCGGCTGCACACGCTCCTGCAAGGCGATCATCACCTTCTGAAGGCCGGCGAGTATGCCTTCGCCTCCGGCGAGTCTCTCGGCAGCGTCATCACGAGGCTGGTCAGTGGCGACACTGTGGTCCACGCCCTCACCCTTCCCGAGGGACTGAGCAGCGCCGCAGCGCTTGCCATCATCGAAACCCACCCTGCCCTCGATGGAACGGTCGCCGCCATTCCCCGCGAGGGCTCGCTGTTGCCGGAAACCTATCACTTCGAACGCGGCACGACGCGTCAGGAGATTGTCGGACGCATGATGCAGGCCATGGAGACCGCTGTCGCTGAACTGTGGGTGAGCCGGGCCGGGGAGTTGCCTCTCAACTCGCCGGAGGAAGCGGTGATCCTCGCCTCGATCGTCGAGAAGGAAACGGGCAGGGCGGACGAACGCCGGCACGTTGCCGGTGTCCTCGTCAACCGTCTCGAGCGCGGCATGCGCCTGCAATCGGATCCGACGGTCATCTATGCCCTGACCAGAGGCGTCGAACCGCTTGGCCGGGAGCTTCTGCGCTCGGACTGGCAGATTGATGATCCCTACAACACCTACCGTCACAAGGGGCTGCCCCCCGGACCCATTGCCAATCCGGGACGCGAGGCCATCGCTGCGGCTCTCGACCCCCTCGACACTCCGGACCTCTACTTTGTCGCCGATGGTTCAGGTGGCCATGCCTTTGCGGCCACTCTCGAGGAACACAACCGCAACGTAGCTCGCTGGCGCCGCCAGAGTTCCGGCCACTGACCGGCGCCTTTCGCACCTCACTCCGGCTGGTGGTCTTCCGGAACCGCAGGCTTGGACGGCATGCGGGCGAGCAGCCTGTCCGTGAGCGCCGGCGGCAGGTTCGCAAGAAGCTGGACGAGCCAGGACGTCTGCCATGGAAAGGCAATGCGCCCCTGGTCGCGCTCCAGCCCCCTTCTGATGAGGCGTGCGGCGGCGCCTGCGTCCATGAGAAACGGCATGGTGTAGGGATTGTCCCGACTCATCGGGGTCTCCACGAATCCGGGACAGATGACCGAGAGTCGTACACCACGGTGCCTCAGCCAGACCCGCTGACCTTCACCCCACAGACGCAGGGCCGCCTTGCTGGCGCAGTATGCCGGTGCACCCGGAAATCCCCTGAAACTGGCGAGGGATGACATCACAGCGATTTGTCCCTGGCCCCGATTCACCATCAGCTGCATCGCCGGAAGGACCGTGTTGAAGACGCCATCCACGTTGACGCGGAACAGGTGGCGCACCTGGTCTGCGGTTTCGCCGGTATGGCCGGAACCGGCAGAGACCCCGGCATTGGCGATCACGAGATCGAGGGCGCGGGTGCCGTTGCAGCCCGCTACCCAGTCGGCCATGGCATCCTGATCGGTCACATCGACTGTTCCCGTGATGCAGCAGGCGCCGGTGCTGCGACAGTCGTCCGCTACCGCCGCCAGGCGCGGTTCATCACGCCCACCAAGAAAGAGCGTGGTGTCCGGCGCGGCATAGACCCGGGCAAGGGCGGCTCCGATGCCACTCGATGCGCCAGTGATGAGGATGGAGGTCGGAGGTCGGGTCATGGCGCTTGTGGCGAGAGTGACACAGGCGAAGTGCCCATGATATCACCCGTCACCCTTGTGCAGTCGGAGGCGGTTTGTGGCATTTCAGGGCATGACGGGTGTTGCCAGTGTGGCCGGTCGCGGCTGGACATGGAATGCGCGAAGTGTCAACGGCAGGGGACTCGATGTTCGTTGCCGGATACCGGGCGGCCTTGAGTGGCTTGAGCCCGCCGTACGGGAACGGGCCGGGCGACTGATGACGCGGGGCAGCATCTCGCTTTCCCTGGAACTGGAGTCCGACGAAGAGACGGGTGTGGTGGTGAACCACGCCGTTCTCGATGACCTTGTTCACATCGTGGAGAAACGGGCGGGTCCACCGTCGCCGGCAGCGCTCGCCGGACTGCTGGCGGTCCGGGGAGTCGTCACCGTGGGTGGAACGACGAATACCGCCGCCATGGCCGATGAAGTCACCTCGGGTCTCGACGTGGTGCTCGACCGCCTGGTCGAATCCCGCCTCGGGGAGGGCGTCCGCCTTGCCGGGGTCATCGGTGGCCTGCTGGACGACATCGATGACCTCGTTGCACTGGCACACGACGAATCCAGTGGTGAGCCCGAACGGATTCGCCGTGCCCTCGATGAACGGGTGCGCGATCTTGTCGACGATGCATCGATCGATGACACGAGACTTGCCCAGGAAGTTGCCCTCCTCGTGTCGCGTTCCGATGTCCGTGAGGAGATCGACCGCCTGGCAGCCCATACCGCAGCGGTGCGCGATCTGCTCGGACAGGCGAGTCCCGGACGCCAATTGGGATTCTTCTGTCAGGAATTGTTGCGCGAGGCCAACACGCTTTCATCCAAATCCCAGTCCGTGCCTCTGACCAATGCCGCGCTCAACCTCAAGGTGGCCATCGATCGCCTGCGCGAGCAGGCCCAGAACGTGGAGTAGGCTGCCATGCTGCCTGCGATTGAGCACATGAAGGCTTCAGCAGGGCGCCTGCACAGCCGGACGTGGGGTGGAAAGTAGTCCGGTGCCGGAGCGTGCCCGCCGGGGCTTCATGCTGGTGCTCTCGGCACCGTCGGCGGCCGGCAAGTCGACGCTGGTGCGCCGGCTGGTTGACGAGGACGGCACCATCACGTTTTCGATCTCGGTCACCACACGGGCCCCCCGCCCTGGAGAAGAGGCCGGCCGCGACCTTCACTTCGTCGATCGCGGGCGTTTTCGGGAGATGATTGGCCAGGACGAACTCCTCGAGCATGCGACGGTCTTCGGCAATTTCTACGGAACCCCGAGGACACCGGTCGAGACGGCGCTGCACCAGGGCCGCGACGTGGTGTCGGACATCGACTGCCAGGGTGCGGCGCAGCTTCGCCGGTCTCTCGGGGACGATGTTGTCCTGGCTTTTGTGCTGCCGCCTTCAGCAGCGGAACTCAAGCGCCGGCTCGCACTGCGAGGCACCGGAACCGCACAGGACATGGAGCGCCGCATGCGCGATGCCGTGGGTGAACTCGCCAGCTGGGAGGCCTTCGACTATGTCATCGTCAACCACGATGTCGATGACAGTCTTGCCGCACTGAAGTCCATTCTCGCCGCCGAACGTCACCGGCGCGATCGTCTCACCTCGCTTCCCGAACGTGTGGCGACCATGCGCCGGGAACTTTCCGGCACCTGAGGAGCCGCGAACGCCCTGCAGCGATCAAGCTGCATCTGTGGCGGCGTGACAGAAACCGATAACGGGTGGATAGACGAGTTCCGGATCACGGGACCGGTATCGGGGGCCAACTGCTTCCGGTTCAATGTTCTCAACGGTTGCGTAGCCGATGTCGGCGAGGAAGCCTGGTATCTCGGCCGGCTTGAAGCTAGATACCCA